>CAUZRI010000046.1:0-9306 GCA_963582285.1 Gammaproteobacteria bacterium
AATGTTCTTTAACAAGGTAGATTAAGCTGAATCTTTGAGCTGACATAAAGCACTTCGGTGAGTTATGCGGTTCATTGATAAATTGTTCTGTGATGATGGGTTTCAATTCCCTGTTGTCACAACGAGTTGTAATAAACACTGTGACTTAAGCGTCACAAACATCCGGCGGGTGTGCACTTTGATCGGTGTACATCTACTAGTACCTGGCCTGTGTTAAGGGGGTCGGGGAACTGTTTTCTTGGGATGTCTTTTGTTGTTTGAAAGGCATGATCTCTTGTAGTTTGAGAGAAACAGATAACTTCGGTTATATGGTCAAGTGACTAAGCGTATACGGTGGATGCCTTGGCAGTCAGAGGCGATGAAGGACGTTGTAGCCTGCGAAAAGCTTCGGGGAGTCGGCAAACAGACTTTGATCCGGAGATGTCCGAATGGGGAAACCCACCTGGTGTAAGCCAGGTACCTTGCACTGAATACATAGGTGTAAGGAGCGAACGAGGGGAACTGAAACATCTAAGTACCCTTAGGAAAAGAAATCAATTGAGATTCCCCCAGTAGCGGCGAGCGACCGGGGAGTAGCCTGCAAGTGATAGCAGTTGGGTTAGTGGAACGGTCTGGAAAGTCCGGCGATAGAGGGTGATAGCCCCGTACACGAAAACCTGATTGTGATACTAAGCTTGCGACAAGTAGGTCGGGACACGAGTTATCTTGACTGAACATGGGGGGACCATCCTCCAAGGCTAAATACTACTGACTGACCGATAGTGAACCAGTACCGTGAGGGAAAGGCGAAAAGAACCCCGGAGAGGGGAGTGAAATAGAACCTGAAACCGTATACGTACAAGCAGTGGGAGCAGACTTGTTCTGTGACTGCGTACCTTTTGTATAATGGGTCAGCGACTTATTGTCTGTAGCAAGCTTAACCGTTTAGGGGAGGCGTAGGGAAACCGAGTCTTAATAGGGCGTCATAGTTGCAGGCAATAGACCCGAAACCGGGCGATCTAGCCATGGGCAGGTTGAAGGTTGAGTAACATCAACTGGAGGACCGAACTCACGTATGTTGAAAAATGCGGAGATGACCTGTGGCTCGGAGTGAAAGGCTAATCAAGCCCGGAGATAGCTGGTTCTCCTCGAAATCTATTTAGGTAGAGCGTCGTGTCTTACCCTGGGGGGTAGAGCACTGTTTCGGCTAGGGGGTCATCCCGACTTACCAACCCGATGCAAACTCCGAATACCCAGGAGTACAATCACGGCAGACAGACTGCGGGTGCTAACGTCCGTTGTCAAAAGGGAAACAACCCAGACCGCCAGCTAAGGTCCCTAATACCAGTTAAGTGGGAAACGATGTGGGAAGGCTTAGACAGCTAGGAGGTTGGCTTAGAAGCAGCCATCCTTTAAAGAAAGCGTAATAGCTCACTAGTCGAGTCGGCCTGCGCGGAAGATATAACGGGGCTAAATTGGTAACCGAAGCTGCGGATGCGTGCTTGCACGCATGGTAGAGGAGCGTTCTGTAAGCCGTTGAAGGTGAACCGGGAGGTTTGCTGGAGGTATCAGAAGTGCGAATGCTGACATGAGTAACGATAAAGGGGGTGAAAAACCCCCTCGCCGGAAGATCAAGGTTTCCTGTCCAACGCTAATCGGGACAGGGTGAGTCGGCCCCTAAGGCGAGGCAGAAATGCGTAGTCGATGGGAAGCGGGTTAACATTCCCGCACTTCTTATTATTGCGATGGAGGGACGGAGTAGGCTAGGCCATCAGGGCGTTGGTTGTCCCTGTTTAAGGTTGTAGGTCAGTATCTTAGGTAAATCCGGGATACTCTCTTTAGTGAGGAGACTGAGAGCTGATGACGAGTTCTGGCGAAAGCCAGAATGAAGTGGTTGATGCCATGCTTCCAAGAAAAGCTTCTAAGCTTCAGATAATAAGGAACCGTACTGTAAACCGACACAGGTGATCAGGTAGAGAATACCAAGGCGCTTGAGAGAACTCGGGTGAAGGAACTAGGCAAAATGGTACCGTAACTTCGGGAGAAGGTACGCCGGCTTTGGTGATGGGACTTGCTCCCTAAGCTGAGGCTGGTCGAAGTGACCAGGTGGCTGCGACTGTTTATTAAAAACATAGCACTCTGCAAACACGTAAGTGGACGTATAGGGTGTGACGCCTGCCCGGTGCCGGAAGGTTAATTGATGGGGTTATCTTCGGAGAAGCTCTTGATCGAAGCCCCGGTAAACGGCGGCCGTAACTATAACGGTCCTAAGGTAGCGAAATTCCTTGTCGGGTAAGTTCCGACCTGCACGAATGGCGTAACGATGGCCATACTGTCTCCACCAGAGACTCAGTGAAATTGAAATTGCGGTTAAGATGCCGTATACCCGTGGCTAGACGGAAAGACCCCGTGCACCTTTACTACAGCTTTACACTGGACTTTGAACATATCTGTGTAGGATAGCTGGGAGGCTTTGAAGCGTTAACGCCAGTTAGCGTGGAGCCAAACTTGAAATACCAGCCTGGTCTGTTTGAGGTTCTAACCTAGGTCCGTTATCCGGGTCGGGGACAGTGTATGGTGGGTAGTTTGACTGGGGCGGTCTCCTCCAAAAGAGTAACGGAGGAGCGCGAAGGTACCCTCAGCGCGGTCGGAAATCGCGCGTTGTGTGCAAAGGCATAAGGGTGCTTGACTGCGAGACTGACACGTCGAGCAGGTACGAAAGTAGGTCTTAGTGATCCGGTGGTTCTGAATGGAAGGGCCATCGCTCAACGGATAAAAGGTACGCCGGGGATAACAGGCTGATACCACCCAAGAGTTCATATCGACGGTGGTGTTTGGCACCTCGATGTCGGCTCATCTCATCCTGGGGCTGAAGCCGGTCCCAAGGGTATGGCTGTTCGCCATTTAAAGAGGTACGCGAGCTGGGTTTAGAACGTCGTGAGACAGTTCGGTCCCTATCTGCCATGGGCGTTGGAGATTTGAGAGGAGCTGCTCCTAGTACGAGAGGACCGGAGTGGACGTACCTCTGGTGTTCCGGTTGTCACGCCAGTGGCATTGCCGGGTAGCTATGTACGGACGGGATAACCGCTGAAAGCATCTAAGCGGGAAGCCCCCCTCGAGATTAGATCTCCCTGGATCTTTAAGATCCCTGAAGGGCCCTTGTAGACTACAAGGTTGATAGGCTGGGTGTGGAAGTGCGGCAACGTATGAAGCTAACCAGTACTAATTGCCCGTGAGGCTTGACCATATAACACTCAAACAGTTTTATATGACTAGCAATGCAATTCAGCTTTTCGAATATTTAGTGGTAGCCCCCGGGTGATCCGGGGGCTAATTTTTAGAATTTCGTGGATTATGCCTGTTTTTTTTGGCTAATCTGCACAAGGGTGAAGTAAGCGCCGGGCCTGGTCCGTAGAGATTTCTTACTTTATACCTTAAACCGATTGTCTGGCGGCAATAGCAAGTGGGTACCACCCGATCCCATTCCGAACTCGGAAGTGAAACTGCTTAGCGCCGATGGTAGTACGGGGTTTCCCCGTGTGAGAGTAGGTCACTGCCAGACATTTAATTATAAACCCCGTTTCTATTTGAAGCGGGGTTTTCTTTTGTTGGCAGTGTGATTAATAATGGTAGGTTGTGTCTCTCGCACATGGCCCTGGCTAGACTCTCGACCTCTGCAAGGTCTCACCTTCTCCCTGAATTCTCTCGGCTCTCCAGGCGCAATTTGTCTATCCAACAAATTCTAGATATTGTGCGCTAGGGAATTATCTCAAAATACCTTATGAGGATTCATCAGAGATTTTTTTCCTATAATTAATTAAATCCCCCTTTTTATTAATTTCTCATTTCAATTATTGCTTAACTATTACTGCTATAAAATGTATGTGCCTGCTATGAACATGTCATGCAGTAATTTAATAAAAATTTTCAGGAATAGCTGAATGATGGCAAAATATTATGTTTTTCATTTGCCCTTTATCAGTAAAATCTGAGAGTATGAACTATCGACTTTTTAGTTTATATTTTCTGGGTTTTTAATTGACATTGCCGGGGGGCTTTATGTATTCAAGACAGTGGAATTTTTATAATGTCATAGTAGCTTTTCGAGAAGTCTTTTTTGTATTCTTACTATTAATTCCAATAGTTACCTCCAGTCAGAGTCTTGATTCATCGCCAGATAATGATGCACCTTCAATACATACTGGACAGCGGACGCTGATGGAACAATGCTTCCGTTGCCATGGCGACGGTATGTGGCGGGATATCAAGACAGACCGTGATGGGTGGTTGAGTGTAATCTACAGAATGGTAGGCAGGGGTGGAAAGTGGACACCTGAACAGATAACCGTCATGGCAGATTATCTTACTGATACGTATCCACAGAGGGACAAGCCATGAGAGAACTTGTAGCTGGATATCTGTCCGCAGGGGTTTCGCGTCGAGAATTTATAAACCGGATTGTGGCATTAGGGGTTTCAGTGACCTCTGCTCGTGCGATTCTGCAATCCGTCAGTAATGTTGCCCACGGACAGGAATTAAGTCCCGAAGAGCTGGGTTATCGTATTTTTGAAGGTACAACTGGTGAAGCACTGGCTGAACAGTTGATTGCCTCAGGCGTTAAATATGTATTTGGTAACTCGGCGAGTCAGGATGCTTCTTTTTATGAAGCCCTGGTAGATCGTCCGCAATTAAAATATATCCTTACCCCCCATGAAGGACCCGGAGCAGCAATGGCTGCGGGTTACATTAAAGCATCAGGCGAACCTGCTATCGTTATGCAGGCAGGCGTTGTTGGTCTTACCAATGCAATGGGGCAAATGTATAACACCTGGAAGGAACAAATCCCGCTTGTTTTCTATAGCTATACTAGACCCGGTACAAATGCATTAGGGAGAGATGCCTTCGAAGAGGTCGAGAACCAGGATGATATGGTTGCGCCTATAACCAAGTATCGCTGGGTGGCTAGTAGGGCAGACAAAATACCAGATACCGTAAGGCGTTCTTTCCGTGCTGCGTGGACGCCTTCATACGGCCCTAGCTATATGAGTTGGTATATGGATTTTGATGGTCAAAAGATACGTACAGAAATTATTGATCAGGACAAACTTGATCCGCGTATGCGGGTCAGACCAAATCCTGACGAGGTGGAATTAGCCGCAAATTTACTGGTTAATGCCAAACGACCTTTAATGATTGTAGGTGATGAAGTCTATAGGGCAAAAGCAATTCCTAAGGCCATAGCCATGGCTGAGCAATTGGGAATTCCAGTGGTGCAAGCACGCCAGATTCATACGAATTTTCCACAAAATCATCCGCTATGGGCAGGTGAATTATCTTCTACGGATCGTCTGCAATATCCATCTTCACCAGATGTTGTAATTAATGTGGGTGATAAGCTGCAACATAGTGGCGCTAGGCTTATCGTTCCAAGAAACACGCAATTTATCGATATGAGAATTGATGCCAATAGTATTGGTCGAATACTACGGACAGATGTCCCCCTGGTGTCAGATGTCGCATATGGGCTTGATGATGTATCTTCTGCAATAAATGATCGATTGACACCCAGTTTAAGAACATTGGCAAAAAATAGGTTGGATGCATCTCGTGTTAATCACGAACGATCAAGCAAACTGTCAGCACAAGTATCAAATAACCCTTATTGGAACGATACTCCAATGTTATCTGACCGTGTCACCTATGAAATTGCTAACTTTGCAGAAAAGGATGCAATAATTGTTGATGATGCTGGATCTATAGGACGCGCTCATAGTTTTGTTTATGACCCTATCAATGGTCGAGAAAGGTTCTTTTACTATGGCGCTCATTTGGGTACCGGTGTAGGCACTGCAGCGGGAGTACAACTGGCTCGGCCCGGACGTCAGGTGATCTGCCTGGTAGGTGATGGGACCTTTATATTTGGTCCTACGGCCTTATGGAATATGGCACGTCTTGAGTTACCCGTAATTACAATTGTTTATAATAACCATGCGTATAGTGGACCACATAACCGTGTGATTTCGCAGTATCCGGGCGGACGTATGGCCCAGACAGGTAATTTCGTTCATGATTTTCTCGGCAAGCCGGATATGAATATGGCCTTCATTGCAAAAGGGTTTGGCGTAGAAGCAGAGGTAGCAGAAAATCCTCGACAATTAAAGGCGGCTTTAGGTCGTGCACGCAAGGCAAGTCTTGATGGAAAACCATATTTAATTGATGCACAGGTCAGACGTACCGGGCCAGGTTGGGCGGATGATCCCTGGATACCGGAAATTAGCTAAACCTTTATTTCAATAGTTAACGTCAAAGCTTTTGTCATTAGCAAGAAATTTTTTTATTAACTTACTAATATCGAAATATCTCGAGGATCGCGTAAGTGCTTTATAAATATTCTCAATTACTAAATCAATATAAAAATCTAACGCAATAAGCGATGCTGGAGTGTTATTTAAGCTATTATATTTGCAAAAAATGAGAGTAATTATTTAATTGATTTATGAGTATGACTAAAAAAATGAAAATTTATTTTCCTGTTATGTTGCTGGTCATTGTTGTACTTGTGATTTATTCAAATAGCTTAGATGCCCCATTTGTATTTGACGATCATGATAATATTACAAATAATCAATTTATAAAAATTGATGAATTAGGTATGGGCCAACTATATGATGCCGCATTTAAAGGCATGCATTCATTCAGGCCGCTTGTAAAAGTTAGCTTTGCATTAAATTATTATTTTAGTAGTTTTGATGTATTTTCTTATCATATTGTCAATATTCTTATTCATATTCTTAATGGTATATTGGTGTTTTTCATATCAATCCAAGTATTTAATAAGGCACTTGAGGTTGACAAAAATAATTTAGAAAAAAAGTCTGAATACTCAGCTATTTTAATGTCATTTATGACAGCTAGTATCTTTTTAGCTCATCCAATTCAAGTCCAATCTGTTACATATATAGTGCAAAGAATGAATAGCATGGCTGTCTTTTTTTGCTTTTTATCAATATTCCTATATTTATTCGGTCGACAAAACAATTTAGAAGGAAAATCCTGATTTTACTATGCAGGCTCAATTTTATCATGGGTGGCGGCATTGTTATGCAAGCAAACAGCTGCAATTTTGCCTTTGATGTTTCTGGGTGATGTAAATGAATGGTTTGGAAAAAATGTAAAAAAAATATTTAATAAGGTATTTAAATATCAATCAATACATGCCAGTTATCCTTCTCCAGTACCGATACTGGCTCTAGACAGGATCGCTTGTACAGGTAATATTAAAATCATTGAATCACGAGCTGTACGTGACACATGGTGGGCTTCTAATCACTTGCCGGTATTTGCAGTTATCCAGAATGGCAATAATTGAATTTAAACGGTAGCAGACGTATTGTTACGTAATGTCTAACTCTTCCTTGCCTAAAAATAATGATGCTGAGAACATTAATATCAATCTCGCATTAAAAAAAGAGCTTTTTGTAATTTGGATTGTCGGTTGGCTAGTGCTGATGTTTTGTTATTTAATTACAGGTTTGAGTTGGGAGTGGGATCTGGTCAACCAATGGTTTTTGCAATGTGCATTTTTTTGGTGGTTAGTGTACTACCAAACATCTAAGCGTTTAGAGCTAAACCGTCCTGCACAAGATTCTGTATTATATAACAATCTAGGTTGGGCGAATCGGTTGACAATTCTACGTGGTGGATTGATTGCAATGACGGGTGGTTTTATTTTTTTGCAGTATCCGCCTGGCCTTCTTGCTTGGTTTCCAGCAGTTTTATATTCAATTGCAGCTATTATTGACAGAGTAGATGGCTATGTCGCTCGTAAAACAAAACATCAGAGTTTATTAGGTACTGAACTGGATACTGTATTTGATGCCCTGGGTTTGGCACTGGCGCCCTTGCTTGCAGTTTGGTACGGGAAGATACATTGGACTTATCTTGTAGTTAGTTGTGCCTATTATCTGTTTCAATTTGGGATCTATTACCGGCATCGTCATGGGTTGCCTGTATATACCTTACCACCTACATTTTCTCGTCGAGCTATAGCCGGTATTCAAATGGGTTTTATTGCCGTTGTGCTTTGGCCGTTATATGAACCTCCTGCAACAACTATAGCGGGATTTGCCTTTATGATACCTGTGATAGCTGGCTTTATTATCGATTGGCTAATAGTAAGTGGTAAAATAGTCCGAGATTCAAAAGCTAGTATTGAATTTTTTAGCAACCTTTATCTCATTGGTGAAATGATTTTCCAGCCGTTTCTTCGGATTCTGGTTGGGACTTTATTATTTATTATTATGACTCGTCCTGATCATTCTTTCATTACTGCTCAATCGTTCTCTAATTTATCTTCAATGCTTGTGTCAGTGATGACAATATCAGCAAGTATGATTGTGCTTGGTATATTGGGGCGATTTTCTGCCATATTTTTGGTGACGTTATTAGGGTTGTATTATTCATACTCTCCCGTTGAAACTCTGGAAATTGTATTGCTTGTCAGTGTAATTTGGATCATTTCATTTGGTACAGGACGATTTAATCTATGGCGATGGGATGAACATTGGGTCAATCGATATGATGGTGAATAATGTCTCGCTATAAATTAATCCAGAGTCTGACGTTGATGTTTGGTGTGATATTAGCCGCAGTAGTTTTAAGTCAGCTGCCTGTGTCATCAATTAAACATTCCGTCTCAGGACTGTCTGTATCTCAGTGGCTGGCATGGACAGTATTAAATTTAATTATCATTGCTGCGTATGGATTACGGTGGTTTGTTCTGATTAAGCCATTAAATTTGTCCGTAAATTATTTTCAACTATTATTAATTCGTCAGGCTGGTCAAGCTATAAGTTTCATAACACCTGGACCACAATTTGGTGGCGAGCCATTACAGGTTTTTTTGTTATGGAAAAAATTTTCCTCACCGGGACAATCAGCTCTGCTAGCTGTAGCATTGGACCGATTTTATGAACTATGGGTCAATTTTGTTGTTTTATTGTTTGGGATATTAATTTTATTAAGTTCTCCTGCCGTGAATTATGCAGATTGGAAGTCATTAGGTGGAATATTAATATTACTAATTACTCTTTTGACACTAATGGGCTGGATACTTATACATAAACGTCAAAGGGTTGCTGGCTGGATTAAAAGACTGGGGTCTCGTTGGAAACTTAACGCCAATCTGCATGACCTGGATACACACTGGAATAGTATGAGCCGACAGCTGGAAGACATTGTCACTCAAAACAAGAGAATACTTGTTCTTGCCTTTATTGTCTCAATTTTAGGATGGGTAGGAATGTTAATGGAAATTGGGTTATTACT
>CAUZRI010000047.1:0-9230 GCA_963582285.1 Gammaproteobacteria bacterium
AAATATTTGCATTCTGACTCTGATTATATTCATGATTCGAGTTAATTTCTTGTTTAATATCAAGCAAGAGCAGAAACGTAATTTGGAGAAAGGAAATGCCCGGGCTTACGGGGGGGGGTGTAAACCCGGGCACACTCTGACGGTGTTTTGTCAGAGATCTTTTAAACTATTTATTTTTCTTTATAACTGTTTTTTTCTTAACAGTTGTTTTTCTGTTAGTAGATTTTGACTTTGAAGTTTTACTAGCAACAGGTTTTGCAACCTGATTTGTTTTAACTTCACCGACTAGCCTGGTTTGACTGTCGGACATAAAACCATCTACAGCTTTGAATAATTCATCACCTGCATCAAGCAAGATTGCAGTTGTTTGCTTTGACATATTGAACAGTCGGTCACAACATAGTTTTGAAAGTTCTGATTCAATGGCAAATAAATCTTTATAGTTATCAGGATTTGAAAATAACTTTGTCGGGGCAATCGTGGATTCCACACCGAACGTTGCAAAATCCAATTGCAATGTAGTGAATTTTCTTAGTGCCTGTGTATTGATTGCACCAATTTTTTGGACAGCCTCATACGCTACTGTATTTTTTAATGTTTCTGGCATTGGGCTATCCGTTGTTTTCCTTATATTCTATATTTATAGTACTAAACAATACTTCTGCTGCAACGCAACATATTATAAATCGAAACAGGTGTCAACTAATAAATATTGAATACATTGTTAACCATTTGTTAAATACTAATTATTCAGTATCTTTCAAATAGTTACATCTCAATTGATTTAAGTGATTGGTCTAAAGGAAGTATCGATTAATACTGTTTATTTATTGGCGCGGTTCTCGATTAAATGCGTAACCACTGATGGGTCTGCCAGGGTACTGGTATCTCCCAGGTTTTCCACTTCGTTAGCGGCAATTTTTCTCAAAATACGCCGCATTATTTTGCCAGAACGAGTTTTGGGGAGTCCTGGCGCCCACTGAATAATATCCGGACTCGCAATGGCACCAATTTCCTTTCTGACATGCTTTACCAACTCACTTATTAATGCGTCATCATATTCAACGTCTGACATTAATGTTACATAGGCATAAATTCCCTGCCCTTTAATATCATGGGGATAGCCAACCACGGCAGCTTCGGCAACATGATCATGTAAAACTAATGCACTTTCTATCTCAGCGGTACCCATGCGATGACCAGATACGTTTAATACGTCATCTATTCGTCCAGTAATCCAGAAGTATCCATCTGCATCACGTCTGGCACCATCACCAGTGAAATATAGTCCTGGGTATGTTTTGAAATAAGTTTCGACAAAACGCTGATGATCACCAAAAACAGTTCGCATCTGACCTGGCCATGATCGTTTAATACACAATGAACCTTCCGCCTCGCCATCCAACATATTACCTTTTTCGTCCAACAATACCGGTTCAATCCCAAAAAATGGGCGGGTCGCGGATCCTGGTTTCAACTCAGTTGCACCAGGTAATGGTGTGATTAGAATCCCACCCGTTTCAGTCTGCCACCAGGTATCCATAACCGGGCACCTGCTATCACCAACGACATGGTAATACCATTCCCATGCCTCAGGATTAATCGGTTCTCCCACCGTACCCAGCAAACGTAAACTGGAACGTGAATGATTTTTAACAAAGTCATCTCCCAATCCCATCAATGCACGTAATGCAGTGGGTGCTGTATAAAAAATATTAACCTGGTGCTTGTCCACGACTTGCCAGAATCGACCAGCATCAGGATAGGTTGGAATTCCTTCAAACAATATCGTTGCCGCGCCATTGCATAATGGGCCGTAGATCATGTAGGAATGTCCAGTGACCCAACCTACATCAGCAGTACACCAGTAAATATCCCCGTCGTGATAATCAAATACATACTTATGAGTAATGGCCGAATAAAGGATATATCCTCCAGTGGTATGTAGAACTCCTTTTGGCTTTCCTGTAGAGCCAGATGTATAAAGAATGAAGAGAGGATCCTCTGAATCCATTTCTTCGGCAGGGCAATCAGGGGATGCCTCACTAACTGAATTCTGGTACCAGATATCGCGTCCATCATGCCAGTTAATATCAGATCCTGTACGTTTATAAACGACCACGGTATGCACATGGGGACAATCAATTAATGCTTCATCTACATTTGATTTAAGTGGAATTTTTTTACCCCCTCTGACACCTTCGTCTGCTGTGATAACGACTTTACAATCTGAATCCAGGATTCGATCTTTTAATGCAGTTGGCGAAAAACCTCCAAAGACAACGGAGTGAACAGCACCAATGCGGGCACAGGCGAGCATAGCAACGGCTGCTTCAGCTACCATAGGCATATAGATAGAAACACAATCACCTTTTTTAACACCACGATCTTTGAGAACATTCGCTAATCTGCAAACCTTTTCATGTAATTCACGATAGGTGATCTTACTGTCCATATTTGGGTCATCCCCTTCCCAAATTATTGCAACTTGATCTCCACGTTCTTGCAGATGTCGATCAAGACAATTATATGAAACGTTCAATTTGGCATTTAAAAACCACTTAATTGAGACATCCTTGTAGTCGCACTCCTGTACCTTGTCCCATTTCTTAAACCATGTAATAAATTCTTCGGCTTGTTCAGACCAGAATCCATCAATGTCTAATAAGGAATTTTGATACATATTTAGGTACTGATCGTTATTGATGAATGCTTTCCGGGCAGTCATTTCAGAGACTGGGTAGTTTTTTATATCCGACATCTATCAATTTCTCCAAAATAAAAGTTATTCGATTAATGTAAAGCGACAAGAAAGTGAATTTTGATTAACAGCAGGTTAGATTCAATATATAAATAATTTTCTCATAATCATATTAACGATTAGTTAAATAAAATTAAAAATTATACGAGTTTTAATTGTATGAAAGGACCCATTTTCCTTCTTCCATCTTGTTATAGATACTGGTCAATTTATGTACTTGATCAAGGGTAAGAAGTTTAGGCCATATGTACGTCCCTACTTGGCGATAAATTTCTCAACTTCTTATAAAGAGCAACAATACCTATTATATAGCTATAAATTGCGTTTTCCGTATCGTTGTTCAATGTAATCATCAATGATTACTCTAAACTCACCAGCAATATTTTCCCCTCTAAGGGTTAAAACTTTTTTTCCATCGATAAATACAGGTGCTGCAGGTGCTTCCCCAGTGCCCGGTAAACTTATACCGATATCAGAATGCTTACTTTCACCCGGACCATTCACTACACAACCCATAACCGCCAGATTCAATTCTTCAACGCCTATGTATTTCTCGCGCCAGACTGGCATCTGATTTCGGACGTATCCTTGAATGTTGCCAGCTAATTCCTGAAAGACTGTACTGGTTGTTCTACCACAACCGGGGCAGGCTGTTACCTGTGGTGTAAAAGAACGCAAGCCCATAGTCTGCAGGATTTCCTGGGCAACTATTACCTCTTTGGCTCTATCGCCGCCGGGATCAGGGGTTAATGAAATACGAATTGTATCGCCAATTCCCTCTTGCAATAAAACGCCCAAAGCAGCTGTTGATGCAACAATTCCCTTAGATCCAATGCCAGCTTCAGTTAAACCCAAATGTAGTGCGTAGTCGCCTCGCCGAGCCAAATCACGATAAACTGCAATCAGTTTCTGAACACCACTAACCTTGCAGGATAAAACTATTTTATCTCGGGACAGCCCTAACTCTTCTGCACGCTCTGCGCTGCTAAGGGCAGAAACTATTAATGCCTCGCGCATTACATCGTCAGTATCTTTTGGTTTTTTCAGTTTGGCATTATCATCCATCAAGCAAGTTAATAATTCTTGATCTAAACTGCCCCAATTCACGCCTATCCGAACTGGTTTATTATATTTGATGGCCATCTCAATCATCGTACTAAACTGGCTATCTTTCTTTTTACCAAATCCAACGTTGCCAGGATTTATTCTATATTTGGCTAATGCCTGAGCACATTCTGGATATTTGCTCAACAAGGTATGACCGTTATAATGAAAATCCCCAATTAGAGGAACCGCACAACCTTTTGAATCTAATATTTCTCTAATGCGAACCACCTGACTAGCGGCTTCTTCATTATTTACTGTAATACGAACTAATTCCGACCCAGCTATAGATAGTTCCTGCACTTGTTTTGCCGTTGATACGGCATCAGCTGTATCAGTATTGGTCATCGATTGCACTACGATCGGTGCTTTAGCACCAATCAGAACAGATCCGACATTTACACCGACAGTTTCTAGTCTGTCTGAGGCTGTATTGTCATTACTCATGGGCTAAATATACCTATCCTGGGGGATTAAAAGCTGACTTTCCTGCTGTATACTCAAGAAATAAATGTTATTTTGCAAAATGTTTTTATGAATATGTACAATGTCGTGCTTTTTAGTCTAGAAAACTATCTCTATAATATTAAAAAAGCGTTAAATTAATAAAGAACTTAGTAGTGTAAATAAATAAACACTGCTTATATCTTACATGAATATTCCCTACAGGAAAAAACTGGTTTGAGATTTAATAATTAATGGAAAAGAAAAATAGCTTCAATAAAGAGGAAATACTTTCTTGCAGTCGAGGCGACTTATTTGGTCCAGGTAACGCCCAACTACCACTTCCAAACATGCTAATGTTTGACCGAATTACCGAAATCAATGATGACGGTGGCTCAGCTGGGAAAGGTATAATAGTTGCAGAACTCGACCTCAAGCCTGATTTATGGTTTTTTGACTGTCACTTTGTAGGTGATCCCGTCATGCCTGGTTGTCTGGGATTAGATGCAATGTGGCAGTTAGTGGGATTTTTTCTGGGCTGGACAGGTGCCCCAGGTAGAGGGCGTGCATTGGGATCAGGGAAGGTTAAGTTTACGGGTCAGGCAACCCCAAAAAATAAGCTTATTACCTATAAAATTACTCTGAAAAGAGTTATTCTACGCAGTCTGGTCATGGGTGTTGCTGACGGTGTTATGGAAGTTGATGGTCGCGTTATTTATCAAGCCGAGGATCTAAGAGTCGGTTTATTTATGCAAACAGATAATTTTTAATTTTCTTTGGAGTTAACTTGAATAGAGTCGTCATAACTGGCCTCGGGATAAAATCCAGCATAGGCACAAGCAAGGAAGAGGTAATCAAGTCACTGCAAAACAGTGAGAGCGGTATAAGCTTCTGCGAAGAATATCAACAACTCGGCTTCCGTTCCCATGTGCATGGGCCTATTAAGATTAACCTGGAAGAATTAATTGACAGGAAACTCAGACGGTTTATGGGAGGTGCTACCGCTTATTGTTATCTGGCAATGCAAGATGCAATTGAAGATGCAAAATTGGATGAGAGTGATATTTCAAATATCAGATCCGGAGTAATAGCAGGCAGCGGAGGGTCATCAACTGAAAATATGGTATTAGCAGCTGATATCTTACGTGAAAAAGGTGCACGTAAGGTGCTTCCGACCATGGTACCAAGAGTGATGTCCAGCACCTGTAGCGCCGGTCTTGCAGTCCCATTTAAAATCAAAGGGGTAAATTATTCAATTAGCTCAGCCTGCGCTACCAGCGCACATTGCATAGGTAATGCATACGAACTGATTCAACTGGGCAAACAAGACATTATCTTTGCTGGTGGTGGGGATGAATTGCATTGGTCAGGTACATTATTATTTGACAGTATGGGGGCGCTTTCATCCAAATATAATGATGATCCAGATAATGCTTCACGCCCATTCGATGCTGACCGTGATGGCTTCATAATTTCAGGCGGTGGAGGAATACTAGTAGTTGAAGAGCTAGAACACGCTTTAAAAAGGAATGCAAAGATTTATGCTGAAATCATTGGTTACGGTGCGACATCTGATGGTAGCGATATGGTAAAACCCACAGGCGAAGGTGCAAAACGCTGTATGCAATTGGCAATGGGAGATACGGGAGTAAAGGTTGATTATATAAATGCACATGCCACCAGTACACCTGCTGGAGATACCGGTGAGCTATTCGCAATTAAACAGGTCTTTGAAAACAGTCATGTCCCGCATATTAGTTCCACCAAAGCCCTCACTGGCCACGGTCTTGGTGCGGCGGGCGTTAGCGAAGCAATATTCTCTTTATTAATGATGGAAAAGGATTTCGTTTGTGCTTCTGCAAATATCCACAATCTTGCCCCGGAAGCTGACGGTATGCCAATTGCTCAACAACGTATAGACAATGTAGATATAAATGTCGCCATGTCGAATAGTTTTGGCTTTGGTGGCACCAATGCAACATTGTTATTCAAGAAATTTCACGCGTAATCTAAAAAACAGTCCGCAAATATATTTAGCCGACATTGATTTTACTGTAGAACCACACATGCTTATTACACTTGCTGGGATCGGCATACTGGAATTCATAAGCCAGTTACTTGCAACCTGAATACGATTACCGGCCATATTGTTTTTTATTAATATCTGGAATAATCGCCGAACCCGTTACCCATCCATTAAACCCTGATGATTTATTTGGCGACTTACTTTTCCCATTTTTTTCTCTCGCTATTACAGTAATATTGTTTGAAGGTACTCATCTGGCCGAAAAACAATAAGCGGTGAGAATGTGATGAAATTCACACTTAAGACCTTTTACTATTGATTCAATTAAATATGTGATAATCATCACATCTATTTCGATAGTTTCTGTCTAAACTATAAATCGTAGACTATCTACCTCCCTAGATAGTCTTTATGGCCCGGACTACTCTCTCCTCCTCCACTCCGGGCAATTTTTTATTTTCAAGTCTGGTTAACTATCTTTCAACTTATAGTAAATAATAAAAACAAATTTTTATGAACTTTTCATTTCATCGATAGTCATAACATCCATATAAATTATAAACGACTTTCATATGAGTTTGATAAATTGAGAGTTACGTCACAGATAAGACTAAGATGTTAATTTATACTGTTTACCAACGATACATTATCCCCCCCGATAATGACCGTAAAAAAAGCCTGGGAACTCATCCCCCCCCTTCGAGTTCCCAGGCTTTGGTATTTTACTCCTGCCTAAATTCACTACTCGATTATATTAATTTTAATTTGGTGCGGAATTAAAATTGGACTGTTTGCTAATTGTACCAACTCCAGGTAGCTTCATCTGTAATTTGAGTGGATTTATTCCAAAATTTAATCCGAGAATGTTCAACTCTACTCCCTCCTCTACAGCAAGGCTGAGACCCAATATTCCAAATAGTGAAAATTGATAACCACTGCCACCCGGAGTGGTATCGATAAGATTATCGCCTAAATAGTCCTTGCCTATTGCCGTTGAGGGTAAATCAAGTTTAAGCTCAGGCACCTGTCTTCCCACATATGCGGTAAAAGTATTACTGTTTGGTCCAGGCCACATTACGTATTTATCTGCATAGGGATAGGATTCGATAGCAGCCAAAACCTTTGGGATCAACAGTTCTGCCTCATTACCACGAATATCTACCAATAAGATTGGTTTGTTTCCATACCAGTGACGATCTGGGACATCTACTGTAGAGACTACAACCGAACGACCACGTCGACTACGAAAGCCCAGCACATGATGGACAGTATAATTTTTTGCATCTCGGGATTTGATGCTAAACCAGGTATGTACACCAAATAAACCACGCCATCCGAACGTTCTTGCGGCGTAAACTTGTAAAACAGGGTCATCATGTTCATCAGCTAGTGGGGCGATACCAGCACTGGAACGATCGGCATCACGCCAATGACTTCCATCCGCTGACATTATGGAAAGACCAAGGATAACCAGGCAGGAAAATATCAGACGTCTCTTTGAAGCTTTCATAGATATTTAATTGTTCTATTCATACTGATGACTCATAATTATTTTATGACAGTATGTTTTAATTAAAAAAATATCAACATTAATTAAATGTTTCATGCATATAATCAATTATTAATTAATAAAGGGAAGGTGTTAATAAAATGGAAATAGCAGGTAAAATTGCCGTCGTAACTGGTGCAGCCAGCGGAATAGGCAAGGCAGTATGTCAACAATTAGTCAAGTCCGGAATCAAGACAATCGCCATGGTGGATATTAACCATGACATCGAAAAAACAGCTTCGGATATAAACGAAAGTGCAAAGAAGGACATAGCAATACCATACAAGGGAAATACTACAGATACTTCTTTTCGTTCTATGGTCTATGACGAGTTGTGTATAAAATATGGAATTGTAAATATTTGCGTCCCCTGCGCAGGTATCACCCGGGATTCTCTGGCGGTAAAAGTGGATAGGGAAACCAGAAAGGCGAGTATTTATCCCGAAGAAAATTTCCGACTTGTGGTAGACGTAAATCTCATCGCGCCTATCTACTGGGCGATGGAAATGGTTGCACGGATCGCAGAACAACGAGCTGAGTTAGGTCTAAAAAAATGGCATCCAGATGAACATGTTCAAGGCACGGCAATTTTTATTGGATCAGTATCATCACAAGGTAACAAGGGACAGATATCATACGCCAGTACCAAGGCAGGATTAGAAGGCGCAGCAGCCACGCTTAGCAAAGAGGCGATCTTCCACGGCGTACGATGCGGTGTTATACACCCTGGCTTCACTGATACCCCCATGGTTCGAGAACTGGGGGAAGAATTTATCCAGGAACATATTCTCAAAGACACTCAACTAGGCAGATTAATCCGACCAGAAGAAATCGCAGATGCTATTTGTTTTATGATTTCAAACTCTGCATTCAGTGGAAATCTCTGGGCTGACGCCGGATGGCACCCATCTGCTACGTAGAATAGACAATTATTAATTATCTTAATAACTTAACCATCAATAAGGCGTCACCGGTAAAATGAATTAGGGGATGGGGGACAATGGGATGGCGCATAATCTCAACATACCCGGTCTTATCGTATAATTTTTTTGCACCAATGTTCTGTTCAAAAACTATCAGGCTAAGTTTAGATAGTCCATGTTCAATAGCATTTGATTCAGCGATTTCAAGTAAGCGTGATCCAATACCATTACCTTGATAATCAGCAAACACTGCCATACCAGAAATATAATAACTATTGTCTTCGTCTAAAAAAGCATATGGAAGCAGGACTGGATCACCTGATCCATAATCTGCATCGGAATTTATATGCATAGGATATGCCACAATCATTCCCGCAATATTATTTTCTATACTTGCAATTGTACAATTGCGATAACTATACA
>CAUZRI010000048.1:0-9212 GCA_963582285.1 Gammaproteobacteria bacterium
GACATTAATTCAACAACTCTTCCATAGGGAACATTGCTATCGCCTTTTATAAAAACTCTTGTTTTTGGTCTGTTCTGCTCAGATGCATACTTAAGTAGTGCAGCAATTCTATTGACTAATATATTAGCTGCTACTGGTTTCTCCTGGTCCTCAATAGTTTCGCCACCATAGGAGATATAATAATTTCCCTGGTTGTCTACACTGATTATAACAGGGGGGTTGTTTGGCTCTGGCAACATGGGTTCAGAGGATATTTTTGGTAAATCAACGTTTACGCCTTGGCTAAGTAATGGCGCTGTAATCATAAAAATTATTAACAGTACTAACATAACGTCAATGTATGGCACGACGTTAATTTCTGACATAGGTTTCTTTTTGTTTCTGGGTCTCATTTTATGTAATGACTTTTAATAATTTACCTAGTTTTATGAATGAGCGTAACGATGGAGGATAGATGAAAATTCCTCAGTAAAAGTGTCATATCGATTTATCAATCGCTCGACATCATCAGAGTAGCGATTGTAGGCAATAACAGCGGGTATAGCTGCAAATAGCCCCATTGCCGTTGCAATTAACGCCTCCGAAATGCCCGGTGCAACCATAGATATCGTCGCCTGTTGTACGCTACCAAGAGAGCGAAAACTGTTCATTATTCCCCAGACTGTTCCAAATAATCCAATATATGGACTGGTGGACCCAACAGTAGCCAGAAAAGGTAAATTTGTTTCAAGGTGTTCAATTTCCTTGTTCAGTGAAACACGCATGGCACGTTGTGCACCTTCAACTATGGAGTCAGCATCAATACTTTTTTGTTTTCTAAGTCGGGCAAATTCCCTAAAACCTGCTTCAAACATTTTTTCCATTCCCGTCGCAGAGTTTCGTCTGTTACTGATGCTCGTATAAAGCGGCGTAAGGTCTTCAGTAGACCAAAACACTTCATCAAACTTATCTGCTTGTTTGCGCGCATTTTTTAATAGTTTCATTTTAGAAAAAATCATTGTCCAGGAAGCCAATGAGGCGACAACAAGAGTTAACATTACAAGTTTGACAATAAGGCTGGCGCCAAGTATTAGTTGGAAGATTGAAAGGTCAGTTGTCATAACAAAGTTTTGCCTTTATTTCGTCAGGGATTTGTTTGGGTTTAAAGGTGTTTGGGTCTATACAAACTATTTTTATATCACCACGGCACTTCATCTGTTCACTTTGATTTGTGATGGTCTGTCTAAACACTAAACTCGAACCTCCACTAGAGGATATTATTGAATGTACATTTAATAAATCGTCAAATATTGCCGGTGCAATAAAATCTATATTCAGGTTTGCAACCACAAATGTGACCTGGACATCTCTTGTTAATATAAGTTGTGAGTATCCTGCGGCCCGAAGCCATTCAGTTCTCGCTCTTTCCATGTACTTTAAATAATTAGAGTGGTAAACCACTCCTGCAGCATCCGTATCTTCATAGTAGGCACGAACCTCCCAATTAAATTCCGATATATCTAAATCATCAGCAGGATTGTTTAAATTAGCTTTTGTCATCAAACATGTCCGAATCTGGGCTAATAGACTTAGGCAGATCAAAACCAAAATGTAACCATGCCTGACGCGTCACGACTCTGCCGCGTGGGGTACGCATCATAAAACCCTGTTGAATTAAATAAGGTTCGATTACATCTTCAATGGTGTCTCTTTCTTCACTTATAGCGGCGGCTACGCTGTCCAGACCAACGGGCCCACCATCAAATTTCTGGATAATTGCAAGTAACAATTTGCGATCCATCATATCAAAACCGTGTTCATCAACATTCAGCATATCCAGTGCTTGCCTCGCAATAGATTCTGACACATGACCATCGGCCCTGACTTCGGCATAATCTCTTACCCGTCTGAGGAGTCGGTTTGCTATGCGAGGCGTACCACGTGAGCGGGATGCAATTTCATCGGCCCCATTCTGATCCATGCTAACATTTAATATCTTTGCCGAGCGTTCAAGGATGTTGGACAGTTCGCTTCGAGTATAAAACTCCAGTCTCTGTACAATTCCAAATCTGTCTCTCAAGGGCGAGGTTAATAGACCTGCTCTGGTAGTGGCGCCAATTAGAGTGAAAGGGGGTATATCTAGTTTAATGGCCCTGGCAGCAGGTCCTTCGCCTATCATTATATCGATTTGATAGTCTTCCATAGCCGGATAGAGTATTTCCTCTACTACAGGGCTTAACCGATGTATTTCGTCAATAAATAATACATCTTTTGGTTCTAGATTAGTTAGCAATGCGGCAATATCACCAGGTCTTTCCAGTACCGGCCCAGACGTCTGGCGCATGTTTACACCCATTTCATTTGCTATGACATGTGCCAGAGTCGTTTTGCCTAAACCAGGTGGGCCAAAAATTAAAACATGATCCAGTGATTCAGATCGACGTCTCGCTGCATCTATAAATATCCCCATTTGCTCATGAACTGCAGTTTGTCCCAAATATTCAGCAAGTGATTGAGGACGCAAACTAGAGTCTACGATAGCATCATCTGAGGTTTCTTCTGCGGTTATAAGTGGACTTTGTTGGATCATATTTTCTGAGAAACAGCCATATCAGTATATATCGATATTATAGGGTGCTAATCATGGCAATCATATGGAGATAATGTGGAAATATCTGCCTTAGAAACAAAATCACACTATTTGACTGAAGCCTTCAAGGCCTCTCGGATGATAGATTCACTATCCATGTCTTCGGTAGAGACCGCATGTACAAATCGACTGGCCTCCTGTGGTTTATATCCCAGGGAGATTAGAGCGCTTATGGCCTCATCGGCGGCAAACACATTATGTGACTTGTTTTGTGAGTCAGATGGTTTAATTGAGGAGTCTGTCTCCCAATCCTTCAACCGGTCTTGCATCTCTATTATAAGACGCTCAGCAGTTTTTTTACCTACACCTGGTAGTCGAATGAGTCGCTCAGTATTACCTTCCTTAATGCACTTTGTAAATTCATCAGCCTCTATGCTAGATAAAATTGTCAATGCCATTTTGGCACCAACACCGTTTACTTTGATTAAGGTTCTAAACAATCGTCGTTCATCTTCTGTTGCGAAGCCAAATAAAAGATGGGCATCGTCACGTATTGCTAGATGCGTAAATATGAATACATCTTCACCAACTGCAGGGAGTTGGTAAAATGTCGTCATCGGCGCTTCAACCTCGTAACCAACGCCAGCCACATCAATAGATAGAGTAGGTGGTTGTTTATGTAATAACTTCCCGCGTAAGGATCCAATCATTTTAATCTTCCTTTACTGATTCCCGAAACACCGGCCATACGTAACAATCCTTCGCGAGAATGTCCATGACATAAAGCAATAGCAAGTCCATCGGCTGCATCAGCCTGGGGTTTTGTATCAAGACAAAGTAGTATTTTAATCATGTGTTGGACCTGTTCTTTTGCCGCATGACCTTTTCCAACTGTCGCCTGTTTAATTTGATTTGCCGTATATTCATACACTGGTAGTTTCTTTTCCGCACAAGCGGTAATTGCACAACCACGTGCTTGTCCTAGTTTTAAAGCCGAGTCGGCATTTTTGTGGAGAAAAACTTTTTCTATAGAGACTTCTTGCGGGTTATATTCAAGAATAATAGAGGTTAGTTGTCTAAATAATAGTTGTAGTTTTTCTGAAATATCAGTTGTTTGTAAGCGAATTATGCCATGGGTAAGATGTTTGGCGTAATTGCCATCCATATCAATAATTCCGTATCCGGTGATACGAGAGCCGGGATCAATACCCAGGATTCTGGTCATTCATAGATCCATTTTATGATGTGCTTATTTCTAGCGACATTTCAATAACCTGAAGGATATTTTTGCCCTCATGATATTTATGGTGAAACTGATTTAGTTTAATTCTGCCAGAATTTCATCTGGTATTTCTGCATTTGAGTAAACATTTTGAACATCATCCAGGTCTTCAAGCATATCAATTAATCCAATCATGGACTTTGCCTTATCGAGATCAAGTTCACTACAGGTGCTGGCACGCATGGTAATGGCAGCAGATTCAGGGACCAGTTTTGCAGCTGTAATGACAGACTTAACAGGAATAAAATCTTCTGGATCGGTAATAATATCAAATGAGCCGTCATCGTTACTTATAATATCTTCGGCACCTGCATCAATAGCGATAGCCATAATGGTGTCTTCATCAGCACCAGAGGGCAGTGAGATCAATCCACATTTTTGAAAAAGGTATGCTACAGATCCATCTGTTCCAAGATTCCCGCCATATTTGCTGAATGCATGTCTGACTTCAGCAACGGTCCGGTTTTTATTGTCTGTCATACAGTCAACAATAACAGCAGTACCTCCTGGTCCATAGCCTTCATAGCGGATCTCTTCAATATTATCGGTGTCGATATCCCCGGCGCCGCGTTTGACTGCCCGTTCTATAGTGTCTTTGGTCATATTGCCAGAAAATGCCACATCTATTGCTGATCGCAACCGGGGGTTAGCGTCTGGATCTCCTCCCCCCAGTTTTGCTGAGACGGTAATTTCTCGTATTAGTTTAGTAAACAGTTTGCCGCGCTTAGCATCTTGTTTTCCTTTCCGATGTTGAATATTTGCCCATTTACTATGTCCTGCCATGTATATACTCACTATTAATAATTTGCATGAATAGTAACATTTGCTTCGATTGCATTAAATAGACTTAAATGTTCCATTTTTTATAAATTCGATACATAAATGGGCGGCCTTGGAAGACAGGAGTAGACCGAAATGTGATGCATTGACTATTTTATGGTCTTTCATCTTCTCCATTTTAGTTTCATCAATACTAACCGTACCGTCGTTGGGCAAAGGAACATTCGGTATTAACACCCCTAACCCAAAACGCAGAGAGCCTGCAATACTTCCAAGTTCATGGGTACCTCCCCATTTAGGCGCATTTCCTAATAAACCATTTTCTATATTTTTCCCAAGCAGTAGATTGCCAAATGGCAGGGTGGATAGGCGATATGCGGCATAACTGGGTTTGTGCGGGGTTCCGAGGGTCACAACTCTGCCAGGTTTTTGTTCAGGAAAATCAGAAAATAGATATCGTACAATTAGACCTCCGAGACTGTGACAGACAAAATGAATTATGGGCGTATCAATTTTTTGTATTTTTTGCTGCAGCAAGACAGCGTTTTCACGAGGAGTACGATTCAGGCTGTTATAACTAAATTGAGTGATATTGTAGCCATTATCTTGTATCCGTGATCTTAACAGTGACATATCCCATCCGTTCATCCAAAGACCATGGATCAAGACTACGGTTTCATTTCGCATTGTTTAGTACGTATGTTTGTTAATATTTTCTTTTACTCATTGGTCGCAAGTTATTAAGCATCGCTGTTTCCATATATTTCCTTGCCATGTTGACGAGAAAAATCAAGTAGCCGTTGGATAGGTAGTCTGGCGCGTTTAATTATATTCGGATCAATCAAGATTTCATTGGAACCATTTTGCAAAACCAGCAAGAGTTTTTTGAGACTGTTCATCGCCATCCAGGGGCAATGTGCACAACTTTTACATGTTGCGCCTTTGCCTGCCGTTGGTGCTTCGATAAAAATTTTATCAGGCGCAGCAAGTTTCATTTTATGAAAAATGCCATTGTCCGTTGCAACAATAAATTTTTGCGTTTCCATTTCCCTGACAGCTTTGATAATCGCAGTGGTTGAGCCAACAACGTCAGCAAATTGAATTACTGTGGCCGGAGATTCTGGATGGACAAGAACAACTGCATCAGGGTGTTGTTGTTTTAATTCAAACAACTCCTTACCTTTAAACTCTTCATGTACGATGCAGCTTCCATGCCAAAGCATCATGTCTGCATTGGTCTGGGACTGCACGTATTCACCAAGATAAAGATCTGGCGCCCAAATAATTTTTTCTCCTTTTTTATGGAGATAAGTAACGACGTCTGCCGCACTTCCCGAGGTCACCATCCAGTCGGCGCGTGCCTTTACAGCCGCGCTGGTATTAGCATATACAACTACTGTTCTGTCAGGGTGTTGGTCACAAAAGGCGCTGAACTTATCTGCTGGACATCCAATATCAAGAGAACAATTTGCCTCAAAATCAGGTATTAAAATTCGTTTCTCCGGGTTTAGTATCTTTGCGGTTTCCCCCATAAAACGAACCCCACAAACAACCAACGTCTTGGCGCTGGTCTCATTTCCAAATCTGGCCATATCCAGAGAATCAGAAACATAGCCACCTGTTTCATCCGCCAATATCTGCAGGTCTGATTCTGTATAATAGTGTGCAACTATCGTAGCGTTTTGTTTTATTAGCTGTTCTTTTATTTGTCGAATTAATTCACTTCGTTCAGTTTGTGTAACTGATTCAACGAGTGTCTCAGGAACTCGTTCAGGAGGGAGACGATAGTCATGTATTGCGGGCGAACTATTATTCACATGGCATGCCTATTCTATTAATATTTTGTTATCGTCTAAAGTTAAATAGTAGTATTACATTAAAATCAGGTCAAATGACATATTAGGGCTTGGGTCTCGGCTTAATTACTGTTCGAATTCCTAACTCACGTAATTGTTTTTCTGATGCCTGTGACGGGGCAGATGTTAGTAAACAACTTGCAGTTTGAGTTTTGGGAAATGCGATAACATCGCGGATGGATTTGGATTCTGTCATCAGCATCACAATACGATCCAGACCAAAGGCCATGCCTCCGTGAGGTGGACATCCGTAATTTAGTGCATCGAGAAGAAAACCAAACTTTTCCTCCGCTTCGTCTTTTTCTATGCCAAGTGTTTGTAGTACTGCCCTTTGCATGTCGGGTTGGTGTATACGAATTGACCCTCCGCCAATTTCACTCCCATTCAATACAAGGTCATAAGCCCGTGACATACAGTTGCCTGGGTCGGATTTTAGGGCATCTATATCGTCCACTTGTGGCGCTGTAAAAGGGTGATGTAAAGAATCCCAACGGTTTTCCTGTTCATTAAAGCCAAACATTGGGAAATTTGTAATCCACACTGGGCACCACGTCCCTATGTACAAGCTAAGATCTTCCGCAAGCTTATCTCTTAGTGCACCGAGGGAGTCATTTACAATTTTTTTAGTATCAGCACCAAAAAATATCAGGTCGCCAGTCTTGGCATCAGTACGTTCAAGTATCTCTTTTACGACATCATCTGGTAAAAATTTAAGTATAGGTGATTGCAGCCCCTCTTTGCCTAGAGATGCGTCATTTACCTTAATATAAGCCAACCCCCTCGCACCGTAACGGCTGATATAAGATGTATAGTCATCGATCTGCTTGCGTGTTAGAGCGTTTCCCTTTGGTAACAGCAATGCGGCTACTCGACTATTGTCCTTTTGAGCGGGTTCGGAAAACACCTTAAATTCTACGTTTATCATCAAGTCACTGATATCGACGAGTTTTAGAGGATTACGCAGATCGGGTCGGTCAGTCCCATATAATTCAGTAGCCTCTTCATAGCTCATTCTGGAAAATGGGTTGGGTAGATCAATAGCCAATATCTCTTTAAATAAATTCCTGATCATTATTTCCATCATCTCAGTAATTTCATTTTCATCCATAAAGGATGTTTCAATATCGAGCTGGGTAAATTCAGGTTGGCGATCTGCCCTCAGATCCTCGTCTCTAAAACATCTAACGATCTGATAGTAACGATCCATGCCGGACATCATCAGTAGTTGTTTAAATAATTGTGGTGACTGTGGCAGCGCAAAAAACTCCCCTGGATGGGTGCGGCTGGGAACGAGATAATCCCGCGCACCTTCTGGTGTTGCACGGGTAAGCATAGGCGTTTCAATTTCCAGAAAGCCCTGATTTTCAAGGTGGTTCCGTAGTGATCTGGCTATTTTGCTACGTAAACGGAGATTGTGCTGCATCACCGGTCGTCGTAAATCTACATAACGATATTTCAGACGGATATCATCATGCACATGTTCATCATCAAGTTGAAAGGGTGGGGTTAAAGCCCTGTTTAGTACTTCTATGGTATGACCCAGGACCTCGACTTCACCAGTTGGCATGTCGGAGTTAACGGTACCGTCAGGACGGTTTCTGACGCGGCCGGTAATTTTAATGACATATTCATTACGGACAGAATCGGCAACAGTAAAAGGGTCAGGTCGGTCGGGATCAAACACAATTTGTGCTATCCCTTCACGGTCTCGAAGGTCAATGAAGATTACGCCACCGTGGTCCCGGCGACGATGAACCCATCCACATAGCTCAATCTCTTGATCCACATGGTTGGTATTAATTTCTCCACAATAACTACTACGCATAATTGTTATCTTTCGCCAAAAAAGACGGCATATTACGAGTCATGGGGTGATTGCGCAACATTCTTATCCTGTAACAACTCTTTAATTGTATAATCTGGCACCACAACACCGATAGACATAATCAGCTTAAAAGCCTCTTCTACTGATATATTTAACTCAATAATCTTGTTTTTTGAGACCAGGATAAGAAAGCCTGAGGTGGGATTCGGTGTTGTCGATATAAACACAGAAACCATGTCATTATTAATAGAAGTTGATTCGATATTGATTTCATCATTAGTTAGAAAACCAACGCTCCATACTGCACTCTTCGGAAATTCTACCAACACTACCTTTCTAAATGATTTATTTCCTGGGGCCAGCACAGTCGTAGCGATTTGTTTAAAGGCAATATAAATATTTCGTACCAGCGGTATGCGACCAAGTATGTTCTCCCAAAGATCCACCATAGATCGACCGATCA
Source organism: Gammaproteobacteria bacterium (assembly GCA_963582285.1). Classification (GTDB taxonomy): domain Bacteria; phylum Pseudomonadota; class Gammaproteobacteria; order Eutrophobiales; family Eutrophobiaceae; genus Eutrophobius. The sequence continues at coordinate 8,776 of CAUZRI010000048.1, forward strand.
GATTAGCTGCCAGGGCGCCGGTAAGTACTAGAACTGCCAATGCCAGCACTAATCCTGTGCCCGGAATGTCAATTCCCCACAGGTTTTGCGGTTGTAGATTTTCTGGCAGCAATAAAATGGTCATATCCATCAAATCTATGACTAGTTTGACGATAAATACCGTAGCTGCCAGCGGTATCCACACCAGTAATCCTGCTATCAGGTATTTTCTTATAGTCGACATCACCCTGAAGCATGCCGGAATTTAGTGGTTATTCCTAGTCTGAGCCAGTTTTAGTCGATTTTGAGGATTTGGTATCCGAACTGGATTCTTTTTTAATAGTCTTGGTTGTAGAGGTATTACTCTCCTTGGACTCTGATGCCTGGCTTGTAGATGCCCCGTCACTTTTCCCGGTCGTTTCAGCTTTCTTCTTGGCATCATCAGGTTTATCTGTTGG
>CAUZRI010000049.1:0-9207 GCA_963582285.1 Gammaproteobacteria bacterium
CAAATACCAATCAGTAGATATACGTGATAAAGCTGAAGTAGATAAATATGTAGATGAGGCTCGTAAAGAAATGGGTCTCGTCACGGGAATTGTACATGGCGCTGGTGTGATCTCAGATAAATTTATCATTGATAAATCTACCGAGCAGTTTAATAACGTGTTTTCCACAAAGGTCGATGGTCTGAATGCGCTATTGGCAGCAACCGAGGATGATAATTTAAAAATACTGGTGATGTTTTCTTCATCAACGGGACGATTTGGCCGTAAAGGACAATGTGATTATGCAGCTGCTAATGAAGTCCTGAATAAAATTGCACAACACCAGTCAAGACTAAGACCTGACTGCAGAGTATTAAGTATGAATTGGGGACCTTGGGACGGCGGTATGGTTACACCTCAACTTAGAAAGCTGTTTGAAAAAGAAGGTGTGGGAGTCATACCCTTGAAGGCTGGGTCAAGACACCTTGTAAAGGAATTAAATGCCAGCGGTAGCGTTGAGATTGTAATACTTGGGTCTGAACCGGTAATACAAAATAACGCAAAAGAATCAACCACATACAATCAGAATATTCCAACGCCCAATAACAACATGCATGTAGCATTTGAACGCATGATTAATATCAAGGATTTCCCGGTTCTGAATTCTCATGTAATGAATGGCAAAGCGGTACTTCCTGCTGCATTAATTCTGGAATGGTTTACCAATGGCGCTATGCATAATAATCCTGGTCTGGTATTTAAAGGCATAAAAGACTTACGAATTTTTAAAGGTGTTATTCTCGATTCAGACAGTCAGATAAACATTCAAATTCTGGCTGGAGACACATTGGACCAGGAAGGAGAATTGCAAGTACCGGTTGAGTTACGCCATGGCAAAGTACTACATGCCGGGGGGCGAATTATTCTGGGAAATAAATATGATACTGTAATTCAAACTCGAATAAATGATTTGTCAGGTCAATACTCTCAGACTATTGAAGAGGCATACACAAATGGTAGACTTTTTCATGGTGAAGCTTTACAAGGAATTACCAGAGTTAATAGCTGCTCAGCTAAAGGCATCAGTGGCAATGTAAATTCCGCGCCACAGCCATCACAATGGATACATCAACCCATTCGCACTGGTTGGTTGACCGATCCTTTAGTGATGGATGCTGCATTTCAACTGATGATTCTATGGAGCTTTGAAAATATGGGTGTAGGTTCACTACCAACTCGCGTTAATCATTATCGACAATTTCAAAGTAGTTTTCCCAAGGACGAAACGATAATAAATATTCAGATCGAATCATCAAACAAACATGAAATACTTGCAACTATCGAATTTCTGGACAATAAGGATCAACTGGTTGCCCGAATTGACGGATATGAATGTGTAGTTGATGCATCACTAAATGAAGCATTTCGCAAAAATCAGCTAGCAGAAACAACAGAATAGCGGGCAGATTTAAATCTGCCCTTCATCCTAACTATCAGGTAAATACGTGAACAATAAATCCATAGCAATTGTCGGAATGGGGGGAATATTTCCTGGCGCCGGGGATCTCGACACATTTTGGAATAATATTATTGACCGGAAAGATAATGCAACTAGCCCACCCCAAGGCAGGTGGTCTCTGGCTATAAATGATGTTTATAATCCCAGCCCTGCTCCAGATATGGTGTATTCAAATCGAGCCTGTTTTGTTGAGGAGTTTGTACTAAATTTAGATGGACTCGATATCGATAAGGCATTGCTGGATTCACTGGATCCCATGTTTAGTCTACTGCTTTATGCCGGAAAGCAGGCATGGCAAGATTGTGTTACATCCAATCTGAATCAAAAACGTACTGGCATTATTATTGGAAATATCGCCCTGCCTACTGACATGTCATCACGCCTGTCGGAAGAAATACTAAGTGAATTATTTGAATCAAACATTCCTGGTTTAGCTAAAAATGATAAACATAAAAATATCAACCGACTAAACCGTTATGTCGCGGGATTACCTGCAACCATACTTGGACGTGCACTCGGATTAGGCGGTACTTGTTATACTTTGGATGCTGCATGTGCATCATCATTGTATTCACTAAAGTACTGTATCGATGAATTACAATCCGGGCGTGCTGACGCTATGTTGTGCGGTGGACTATCACGACCCGACAGCTTGTATACGCAGATGGGGTTTTCTACACTTGGCGCAGTGTCTGCATCCGGGCGTTGTTCACCATTTGATAATAAAGCTGATGGCCTGGTAGTAGGGGAAGGCTCGGGTATCGTCGTATTGAAACGGATTGAAGATGCCATACATGATAAGGATATTATCTATGCAACCATCAAAGGGATCGGCCTTTCAAATGACATCCAGGGAAACCTTATGTTGCCTGATTCAGAAGGCCAGATCAGAGCTATGCGTAGTGCCTACAGTAACGCTGGTTGGTCACCTGGTGATGTAGATCTAATCGAATGCCACGGCACTGGAACACCTGCAGGTGACAAAATAGAATTCAACAGTATGCGATCACTTTGGGAAAAGGATAAGGAACCGGCACAAAAATGTGTAATTGGTTCGGTAAAGAGTAATGTAGGGCATCTACTGACAGCGGCAGGTTCTGCAGGCCTCATCAAGGTACTACTTGCCATGAAAAACAAAAAACTACCTCCCATGGCAAACTTTGAAAAAGCTGCCAAGGGAATAGACATGGAAAACAGTCCTTTCACTGTCCTCAATGAAGCAAAGGTTTGGTCACTACGTAATAATAATGTACCCAGGCGTGCAGCTGTCAGTGCCTTTGGTTTTGGCGGAATTAATGCTCATGTTTTGCTTGAAGAATACTCCCCTGCAAGATCCCCCGTCGTCCCAAGTATCAGGACAAAACAGATAAGTCAAAGCAATGACAATGATGCTATCGCGATAATCGGTCTCGACACCCATTTTGGCCCTTGGGATACCCGTGAAAAATTTCTCGCAAGAGTATTAGGCAATACGCATTCAGATCACCCCGTCAAGGCGGAAAACCGCTGGGGCTTAATGCAAATGTCAGAGTTTAAAGGCTACACCATTAACCAGGTAGATATCCAAATGGGGCGTTTTCGTATACCGCCAAAAGAATTACAAGATATGCTTCCTCAACAACTATTAATGTTAAATGTTGCTGCCAATGCCCTGGATGACGCCGGACTAAATAATATTGAAAACGAACATCGTACAGATGCCGGTGTATTTATCGGTATTGGTCTGGATCTTAACACCACAAATTTTCATTTACGTTGGTCTTTATTAAACAAGGCTAAACAGTGGTCAGAACAATTGGGACTGGACCTTAACGATGAAGAATTACAGGCATGGATAAATGAACTACGTGATCAAGTTGGTCCGCCCTTGTCCGCTAACCGCACCATGGGTGCATTAGGCGGCATAGTAGCCAGCCGGATTGCCAGATCATTTAATATCGGTGGTCCTGGGTTTACCCTCTCCAGTGAAGAGAGCTCGGGAATGCATGCCCTGGAAATAGCAGTACGCGCCTTACAACGCAATGAGCTAAATATTGCCATCACCGGTGCGGTAGATCTTAGTGGCGACGTTCGCGCCGCTGAGGGACAACACCATTTAAAACCTTATTCAAATATCGATACAAATTTACCATTCGATAACACCAGCAAAGGCGCATTAATAGGTGAAGGTGCCGTTGCCCTGGTATTGAAACGTTATGCGGATGCAAAAAGTGATGGAGATCGGATTTATTCCTTAATAACAGGTCTTGCAAGTACCTGTGGCGGACACACAAACGACATAGTACCAACGATTGATACTTATAAAGACTCGGCCATGCGTGCCTGCGAGGATGCAGGAATTACAACCGATACAATATCCTATATTGAAACCCATGGTAGCGGTAATACCATTGAAGATGAACTTGAAGCACTCTCCATTAAACAACTTCTAGATGATGGCCAGCATGATCAAAATTGTTTAACGCGAATCAGTAGTATTAAAGCAGATATTGGCCATACCGGTGCTGCCAGCGGACTAGTATCTATCGCACGAGCCAGTTTGGGTTTATACCACCATATTTTGCCAGGAATGCGAGGCTATAGTGAAAAGCAATCCATGTTTTCTGGTTTTGACAATGTGGCTATATCCAATGCACCACAATACTGGTTACGAAACCGAACAGATGGTCCGCGTCGTACAATGGTAGCTAGTATTAGCACTGGCGGAAATAGTTGTCATGCAATATTGGAACAAACCCCGCAACAAGAACAAAATCCGAACAATACATATTCGGAATTATTATCAGGTGCTTGTAAAGACGCCTTGTTTTCTATAAACGGAGACACCGAGCAGGAATTGTCTGACAACCTTACACGACTTGATGAAAGTTTAAATAATTCATCTAACAAAGAAATACAGCATTTTGCCAGAGACTGGTATAAAACCAACAGAGATAACGCCAATACAAATCTTGCGCTTAGTATTATTGCTAATGATCCTGTCGAACTAAAGATAAACCTGCAAAAGGCTAGGGAAATTCTCATCAGCAATAAAGATAATTATGGTGAAAGGATATTTTTTACCTGTGAACCATTAGCGAAAAAACATAAACTGGCCTTCGTATTTCCAGGTTCTGGCAATCATTTCCAGGGAATGGGTCAGGATATTGCATACCACTGGCCAAAGATTCTCCATAATTTAGATAGCGAAAATAATAATTTAGAATCCCAATTTGCTAGTTCTCGTTTCTGGAATAACAACAATTCATCCCTAACTCATGAAGATGTTATCTTTGGTCAGGTATGGCTTGGAACGTTTGTTAGCGATGTAATTTCCAGCTTTGGTATAAAACCAGATTCTGTAATTGGTTATAGTCTGGGAGAGACAGTAGGCTTGTTTGCTACTCGCAGTTGGACAGACCGAGACTTGATGTTGGAAAGAATGAAAATGTCTTCACTCTTTAAAACAGATCTTGCAGGACCTTGCGAGGCAGCCAAAACTTGTTGGGGCCTTTCAAATCATATTAATGTTGACTGGATAGTAGGCGTAATAAATTGTCCTACTGAAAAATTAATTAATGAAATTGAACACCTGCCATGGGTTTACCACCTAATATCTAATACGCCAGATGAATGTGTCATCGGGGGCAATCGTATCGCAATCGAATCTCTAGTAAAGGAATTAAATGTCTCATTTCATGCCGTTGATATTATTACTACCGTCCATTGCGAATTAGCAAAACCAGTAGCCGATGCATACAGAGAGCTACATCTTTTTGAAACTACACCTCCGGACAATACTACATTTTACAGCTGTCACACAGGTAGCGCATATGAGGTATCGAGGGATAATGCAGCAGATTCCATTGTTAACATGGCACTTCAACCTTTCGATTTCACTCGTGTAATTAATTCAGCCTACGATGACGGGGCAAGAATATTTATTGAGATGGGACCTGGTGCATCATGCACACGAATGATAGACCAGATATTAATAGATAAGCCACATGCCTCTCGTGCGATATGCGTAAAAGGAAGGAATGGTGTTAACGAAGTACTACAGACCTTGGCATTATTGAACACCCATCGTCTTGACATAGACCTGTCGTCATTATACCAGGATGTTAATAATTCAGAATCAGAAACGATAAACAATAATGTAATATCTGTTAAGACAGGACATGCCCCGGTAGCAATAAGATTACCACGGAGCAGAAAATCAGATAAACAATCAGAGTATGCCCAACCCGAAACTATTGTTATTGAGAGTGCCGATGTCATTCGACACCCTTCTGTCCCACTTGCTGCATTTTCAGATGTGAATGTAATTGAACAGATGTTAAAAACTGAATCAGCAAAGGCACTGACCCATGAAACCTATCTCAGAGTCGCTAACGGCATTAATCGATCATTGTCTCAGGCCTTATCGTTACAAATGTCACTGCTTGAATCGGGCGTAGAAAATCACCAACCACCGACTTCACCTCATGTGGAAAACTCTGTCTCCAAAGCTACTAATCAAGTGTTATTCGATAGAGAGGAATGTATGGAATTTGCCATTGGTTCCATAGAAAAGGTTTTAGGATCCATGTACTCAGATATTGATAGCAACCCAACTCGCGTGAGACTACCCGACGAGCCATTAATGTTGGTGGATAGAATTCTGGAGATTCATGGTGAACCCTGCTCCGTCACATCCGGACGAGTGATTACTGAACATGATATACATGCAGATGCCTGGTACCTGGATGGCGGGTGTATCCCTACCTGCATTGCAGTAGAGTCAGGACAAGCTGATTTATTCCTTTCCGGTTACCTTGGTATTGATCTTATAACTAAAGGCCTTGCAGTATATCGCCTACTGGATGCAGAGATCACATTTCATGACTTACTACCGATGCCAGGGAATACAATTAAATATGATATTAGTATCGATCATTTTTTCAAACAAGGAGACACTCATCTCTTTCGTTTCAAATTTGATGGTACGGTAGACGGCAATCCTTTATTAACTATGCGTAATGGTTGTGCTGGTTTTTTCACACAAGCAGAACTAGATGCCGGCAAAGGAATTGTACTCACCGAGTTTGAACAACAACCGCAACAGGGCTTACTGACTGAGGACTGGATTGAACTGGTTCCGATGAACCGTGAAAGCTATGACGAAGATCAGATTAATGCTCTGCGAAATGGTGACATTGAGAAATGTTTCGGATCACAATTCAAGAACCTGCCATTAGCCAATCCTATACAACTACCAGCTGATCGTATGACACTTGTACACAGGATTCTAGACTTAAATCCCGGTGCAGGACGTTTTGGGCTAGGCATGGTCACTGGTGAAGCAGATATAAATCCAGACGACTGGTTTCTAACTTGTCATTTCATAGATGATCAGGTTATGCCAGGAACACTTATGTATGAATGTTGCTTACATACCCTGCGAATATATTTGACCCGTATGGGTTGGGTCGCAGAAGAAAATGAAGTGATTTACCAACCCATTCCTGGAATAACCAGCAAACTAAAATGTCGTGGTCAGGTAACTGCAGAGACAAGTAAAGTCCAGTATGAAATTTCTATCAAGGAACTTGGATATGATAAAGATGGCACACCTTATGTCATTGCCGATGCACTAATGTTCGCTGATAACCGACCTATTGTACAAATGACCAACATGTCTACCCAACTTATTGGACTCAGTCGTGATCGCCTAATGAAAATCTGGCAGGATAACGCATCAGAGACACTTACAAATCGAGTAAACTTGTCCAGTAATATCCTGTTTAATACCAACTCCATCCTGGCCTTTGCCGTAGGTAAGCCATCTATAGCATTTGGCGATCGCTATTTACCGTTTGATAACGAACGAGTCATTGCCCGTTTACCAGGACCACCATACCAATTTCTGGATCGCATCGTATCCATACAGAATTGTGAGCCGTGGGAATTAAAACCCGGTGGCGTCATTGAGGCTGAATATGATGTCCCACATGATGCCTGGTATTTTTCTGAAAACCGTCAAATTACCATGCCCTTTTCGGTTTTACTTGAAGTCGCCCTACAACCTTGCGGATGGCTCGCCGCTTATCTTGGTTCTGCACTCACCAGCGAGACAGACCTGTCTTTTCGCAACCTGGGCGGTTCGGCAATTCAATATATACCAGTTACTTCCGATATTGGCACGCTTACTACCCGGGTTACCATTACTAATGTCTCTACATCTGGTGGCATGATAATTCAGAATTACGATTACGACGTTTCTTCAGAGCAGGGAATAATTTACAAGGGCGATACATATTTCGGATTTTTCTCTAAACAGGCATTAGCAAATCAAGTAGGTATCCGAGATGCTGCTCTTTATCAACTTACTACTGAGGAAATTAGCGGATCTAATCAATTCGCATACCCTGACGTTGCGCCCTACCCTGATGATAAAATGCGAATGATAGATACTATATCCTATTTTGATGCGGATGGCGGGCCAACAGGTCTTGGTTATATCAAGGGAACTGCAAAAGTAGATCCTGAAGATTGGTTCTTCAAGGCCCATTTTTATCAGGATCCTGTATGGCCTGGATCTCTCGGACTTGAGTCATTTATACAATTATTAAAGATAGTCGCAATAGAAAAATGGGGCTTGGATGAAGTGCAATTTGAATCTATGGCACTAAATGAACCTCATAAATGGTTCTATCGGGGTCAAATTCTACCTGTTGACAGTATTGTTACTGTTGAAGCAACCATCAAACATGTTGATAATGAAGAGAAATTAATAAAAGCAGACGGATTTCTTTCAGTAGATGGCAGAACAATCTATCAGATGACAGATTTTACCCTTAGAATACAAAAACTATGAATTATAATCGAGTACACATGGAGTCTATCGGCTACGAGCTTCCACCCATGGTGGTGACATCGGAGGAAATCGAAGACAGATTGATGCCAGCATATAAGGCCCTACATATTTCACCAGGACAACTGGAAGCCTTAACAGGTATTACTGAACGTCGTTGGTGGGATCCTGGCTATACCCTGTCCGACGGTGCAACAGCAGCCGCGGTCAAGGCATTGAATCAATCCAATGTTGAAGCAAAGGATATCGAAACTCTAATTTATGCCGGCGTATGCCGCGAAAATTTTGAACCTGCTACTGCCTGTGCAGTGGCGGCAAAACTGGGCATTAGTCAGGATGCCTATGTTTATGATTTATCCAATGCCTGTCTTGGCATACTAAATGGTATTATCGATATCGCAAACCGTATTGAATTAAAACAGATCCGTGCAGGTATGGTAGTTTCATGCGAATCATCCAGAGAAATTGTAGAGATTATGATGGAACGTATACTTAAGGAACGCACCATGGATATCTTCACATCCTCACTGGCAACCTTGACTGGTGGCTCAGGTGCCGCTGCAGTTTTGATCACGGATGGCTCATTCAATAACGATCGTGCACATCGATTAATCGGAGGTACTACTCAGGCCGCACCTGAGCATCACCGTTTATGCCGATGGGGAGTGACCATGACACCTGTTGAGATAGGTAAACTCATGTTCACCCCAGACAAACTAATGACTGCCATTGATGAAATAATGAAACCAGAAACATTACCATCAGTTATGCGAGATATTATGACGAGCAATAAATTACCTCCTGCACTGGCTAGCATGTTACCTTCAAAGATGTTGCCAGAGGTACTTTCTGAATTTATGGCAACCGATTCAGT
>CAUZRI010000050.1:0-9050 GCA_963582285.1 Gammaproteobacteria bacterium
ACAGTACAGACAGATTTTATACAAACGGCATAAAGCTGAACTGGATATCACCAGATCTGGATTGGTTTGAAGACATGGACTGGATAAAAAAAGAAGGACCAGCTCAAGATTACGTCAAAAGTATTATTTCTGTACTGCCTTACAAAGATGATGACAGCAGCCAAAGAAATTTCTCTTTTTCTATTGGGCAAATGATGTATACCCCAAAAGATACCAACACCAGCGGACTAGTCATCAATGATCGGCCATATGCCGGTTGGTTATACGGCAGCCTTGCATTTCATAGTAAAAATTACAGGGTCCTGAACACACTAGAAATTCAGGGAGGGTTTACTGGTAAATGGTCTTTAGCAAAACAAGCACAGGATTTTGTACATTCGATTAGAGGTATCGAAAAGGCCAATGGTTGGGAGAACCAGATAAAAACCGAGCCGGGAATAATGCTGGTCTATGTTTATAAATATCGATTGGTGCCGCATTATAATTTTAATGGATCATGGGGCGCCGATGCGATAGTTAATGTTGGCGGTACGCTTGGAAATATTAGTACTAATCTAAATAGCGGAATAAAAATTCGTGCCGGTTGGAAATTGCCGACGGACTTTGGCACGGCCTTGATCCGTCCAGGAGGAGATACCAATGCCCCGGCTGATACCAGTGACATTCGCTATATTGATGACTATAGTACCATTAGTGCACATTTATTTATTGCGACAACTGGCCGTTTACTTTTTGAGGGATATATTTCTGGACGGAAATACCTTTGCAAGTAGCCATAGTGTCGCAAAAAAAATATTTGTTAGTGACTTTGTGATTGGGGCTTCTGTCGTTTACAGCAACTTCAAGTTTTCTTACGCCCATGTATTACGTACCAGCGAATTTAATGGTGAGCCTGAGGGCCATGACTTTGGTTCAATTAGTTTGTCTTACACTTATTAATAAAATCAATCATCATTTTGCATCACTACAAACTGGACATCCGGGATCTTTGGGAAGATTAGCCTGATGCCATTCCATATTCAGCGCATCAAACAATAACAACTTGCCTGTTAATGTTTTGCCAATACCCATAATTAATTTCATCGCTTCCATGGCCTGAATGCTGCCAATTATTCCTAATAAAGGTGAGATAACGCCATTCGCAGTGCAGGTTTCTTCTACCTGTGCATCGTCGTTATATAAGCAACGATAACATGGCGATACAGGATCTCTGGGGTCAAATACACTCACTTGCGATTCGAACCGTATTGCAGCGCCAGAGACAAGTGGTGTACGGGTTTTTACACTCGCCTCATTTAAGGCAAACCGCGCATTAAAGTTATCTGTTGCGTCAATGACGATGTCAGCTTTACTCATCACATCAATTAATTCGTCACCTTCAAGCGCATGCCCAATCAAGCTAAGCTTGATATCAGGGTTTAGAGCACGAAGATGATCGCTGGCAGACTCTACCTTCATTCTACCGATATCTTTAGATGAATGGACTATCTGACGCTGGAGATTTGAAAGATCTACTTTGTCAAAATCTACTAGTATCAGATGGCCAACACCTGCTGCAGTTAGGTATATCGATGCAGATGATCCTAACCCGCCCAGTCCTACGATTAATACAGTAGAATCAGCCAGTTTAACCTGTCCTGATGCATCAATTTCCGGGAGCATGATCTGTCTGCTGTAACGTAGTAGTTTTTCATCTTCCATATTCGATTCCAGCTTTTTTGAACTACAGTTATTTCTTGTCTACAGTTTGGTTATATTTTTGCCATAATTTATGTTTGTTCGTGCCCTGGCTGGCAATGTGATGATGTGTTACGTATATATTTGTAATATATTTATACCAGCCGTAATTCTTAAGCCGATGGTCTTGCTCATTGGTTTCAAGCAATACATATAGTTTGTATTTCCATTTGTATAAAAAACTGAATCGCGTGGTAGGAACAATGTTAGATATCATCTCCCAAATATCGCCAAAGGAAAGATCTGGAAATGTGTATTCAACGCACAATGTTCGGTCATTGAATTTGAAATTCAATACAAAGTCAGCTTCACTAAATACGTTGACAAGAGCCTCAATCTCACTTTGATTGATACCTGCCGGTAGTAGTATTTCTTGACTACGATTTTGTTCCATGTCCATTGTTATTCTGGCGCGCTAGATATTGTCACTCTTTCATGACCAGAAAAATCCGTCAAAGTACGAATATTTTTATAATCATTGTTTCGGAGATATTCCCGGATCGCTTTACCCTGGTTATATGCATGCTCCAACATCAGATTCCCGCCATGGTTTAAATGTTGTAATGCAGCTGGCACGATTTGGTGGTATGCATCAAGTCCAGCCTGGCCGCCATCAAGGGCAATCCTTGGTTCATGGCAAATCTCACCATTATTAAAACCGGGGTCATTTGATTCAACGTAGGGCGGATTTGAAAGAATTAAATCAAATTGCTTTTTGTCTAAAGAGGAGAACCAGTCAGATTGTTGAAAATGAATATTCTCAATACCATTTAAGCGGGCATTGTTTGATGCAGTTAATAAGGTATCTGCGCTAATGTCCGTTGCAATAATTGTACAATGGGGTCTCTCTTTTGCCAGTGCGATGGCAATGGCCCCGGAACCTGTGCCCAAATCAAGTATGTTGGCAGAACGATTGTCAGCAATGTTATCAATAGCCGCACTAACAAGGTATTCTGTTTCAGGTCTTGGAATCAGCGTCGTACGATTTACTCTAATTTGTAATGACCAGAATTCTTTTTTACCTGTCAGGTACGCAATTGGGTAACCTGTGGAACGTTTAGAGATGAGTGTTGTAAAATCTTCTTTTTCTTGTGCAGTGAGTAGATGCTTTGGGTAGGTATAAAAAAATTCTCGATCTTTATTCATAACACATGATAAAAGTACTTCGCAATCTAAACGAGCCGTCTCGAAGTTACAGAGTTGACCCGATGACATGGCAAGAATTTCAGCTATAGTTATATCAGTCATGTTAGTCTATTTCGTCAGCCAGGGACGAGAGTTGATCCGCCTGATATTCATTAATAAGTACATCTATTATTATATCCATATCCCCTTCCAGGAATTCATCAAGCTTATAAAGTGTCAGGTTAATTCTGTGGTCCGTTACCCTGCCCTGTGGAAAATTATAGGTCCTTATCCTTTCTGATCGATCACCAGAGCCCACCAGGTTACGCCTGTTCTCGGCAATTTCTGTATTTTGTCGGTCTGTTTCAGCACTTAATAACCTGGCCTTGAGTAGTGACATTGCTCGGGCACGGTTCTTATGTTGCGAACGTTCATCCTGACATTCAACCACCATACCGGATGGTAAATGGGTTATCCTGATAGCTGAATCGGTTTTATTAACATGCTGGCCACCGGCACCGGAAGCACGGAACGTATCAATCTTGAGGTCATCGTGCTTGATTTCAATTTCGCTAATCTCATCTGCTTCGGGCATGACTGCCACCGTACATGCGGAGGTGTGAATGCGCCCTTGAGATTCAGTTTCAGGAACGCGTTGCACGCGATGCGCGCCGGACTCAAATTTAAGACGTGAATACGCACCAAATCCAATTATACGAATAATGATTTCCTTATATCCTGCGAGGTCACTCAGTGCGGTACTTATAATCTCAATTTTCCAACCTCTTTTTTCAGCATATTTGGAGTACATTTTCATTAGATCTGCTGAGAATAAGGCAGCTTCTTCTCCACCTGTTCCTGCCCTGATCTCAAGAAAAGTATTACTGCTATCAGCCGGGTCTGTAGGTAACAATAATTTTTTAATTTTGAGTTCCTGTTCTATTATCTCAGGTTCCCTTTGTTGCAATTCTTCTTCAGCAATATTGCGAATTTCCTGATCATTATCGTCCAGCATATCCCGAGCTTCTTGTAACGACTTTAACTGCTCCTTATATTTGTGAAAGCAGTCCACAATTGGGCTAACCTCAGCGGCTTCTTTGCTTAGATCCCGAAAGTAATTCTGATTTTGTATCACCGAAGGATCGGACAATAATGCATGAATCTCTTCTCTACGTTCCGCCAGCTTCTCGAGTTTAAGTTGTAGACTATTATTTAGCATTTGACGGTATCTTATAAAGAGTGGGTTCTTGGTTGATTGGAGTTGAAATTTATATTAATCAGAGGAGCCAGAATCTGTAGGCACATCAAATAAAATTCTGGCGGCGCGTAGTAAATCATCTTGTTCTTCATTGCTTGCATTGCGCAGATTCGCGCTAGGAGAGTGAATGAGTTTGTTTGATAAGGACCAGGCTAATTCCTTCATAACCTTTTCCGGATTTTCACCCAGTTCTAATTTTCTTACTGCCTCATTCAGAACCTCTTGTTGTATTGTATCCGCTTGTTCACGTATTGCCTTGATGGTGGATACAGTGTTCAAAGAATTCATCCAGTCCATAAACTGTGTGACCTGTGTATCAATTATTTCTTCAGCCTGCTTTGCTGCATGCTCCCTGTTGCGTAAATTCTCATCAATCACGCCTTGTAAGTCATCAACGGTGTACAGGTAAACATCATCGAGTTCTCCTACCTCGGTTTCTACATCCCTCGGTACGGCTATGTCTACAATGTATACAGGACGATGTTTACGCTTTTTGATGGCCTCATCAATCATTCCTTTACTTATGATTGGTACGGAACCGGCAGTAGATGAAATTACAATATCCGCCTCATGAAGATGGTTTTTAATATCATCCAGGGTAATTGCATAGCCTGAAAACTCACTGGCCAGGCTCTGTGATCGCTCCAGAGTTCGGTTGGCAACAACCATTCGACTCAGTCCTGATTCATGCAAATGCCTTGCCGTTAACCCAATTGTTTCACCTGCACCAATGAGTAAAGCTGTTTTATTATTGAATTCACCAAATATTTGTTGGCCCAGTCTGACAGCGGCATAGGCAATCGAGACAGGATGGTTACCTATTTCTGTATTACTACGTATTTCTTTAGCTACCTTGAATGAGTGCTGAAATAACCGTCCTAGTAACTGTCCAATGCTTCCGGCCTCAACAGCAACCTTATAAGCAGATTTTAATTGCCCCAGAACCTGTGGTTCTCCAAGCACCATTGAATCTAATCCACTGGCAACGCGTAAAATGTGTTTAACCGCTATTGCATCAGGGTAGGAATACAGAAATGGGCTAATATCCTGGTTTTTTAGATGATGGAAATGTGAAAACCAGTCTATTACTACACTACTATCGTCCTCATTAAGCGAGCAGTAAATTTCTGTGCGATTGCAAGTAGATAGTATTGCAATCTCATTTATACCCTGTTGATCGCTTAACTCTCCAAGGACATCAGGTAATGATTCCTCGCTAACCACGACCTTTTCGCGAACCTCAATAGGTGCGGTAATATGGTTCATTCCTAGTGCGAACAGTGTCATGGCAATATAATTGGCTGAGATTTACTTCACATGCTATATTTCGATACAAGTAGTATAAATCATTTATATATCAACTTGTTAGAAACATTACTCTGAAATCTAATATGGTTGTTATTCAGAACAGGGTCAATAACATAGAATACTGCCCATTGGTTACAAGAATAAGGTGAACCTAATCTTTTTCTAATATGTCCATATCTGATAAAGTTAAACCATAACAAGTCCGGAATCAGCAAATTACAATGACAATATTATATTCATTAATAACCTGTTTTAAACACACTTTAAGATGTTTTTCAGTGACTGTAATGGTTTTCCTGTCAGCCTGTGCGACATCTGTTGTCAATGATAAACCTGCTATCGATAGTGTTAATAAAGCTGATTCAGAAGTAGTGCCAAAGCTGGTATCGATCGAACCCGTACGCCCAAAAATTGATTTAACCGGGGACCTAATGTACCGAATTCTGGAGGCAGAATTTGCGGGTCAGCGTGGCCATATCGAAACATCGTTAACGCATTATTCTGCTTTGGCATTGGAAACACGAGACCCAAAAATTGTAGAACGGGCAACACGTATAGCCGTCTATGCAAGGGAGACAGATACCGCTGAGGAAATGGCGAATCTCTGGACAGATTTAGATCCCCGGAATCCCGATCCACACCAGGTCCTGGCTGTAATGGCATTGAGAGACGGTGACGTTAAATCTTCATTGACACATTTAGAAAGTATTCTTGACTATACCTATGGCGACGTTGAGCAAAAGCTATTGATGGTTGCGAATTTGCTTGGTAGGGAAGGAGATAAAGACGTAATTATAGAGGTAATGAATAAATTAATTGCGACGCGCCAGGATTCCCCCGAGATCTTGTTTGCCTTTTCCCGGGTTGCAACCATTCTTGGCGAATTTGATTTTGCACTAGAATTAATGGACATGACCTATCAACTGAATCCCGATGACGAAACAGTCGCCCTGGGATACGTTGCAATTCTTCAGCTAACTGGTCGGTCAGAAGAGGCCATAACATGGTTAGAAAATGTTATGCGCAAACATAAAGGTGATGATTCTGGTCTTAGGATGAATTATGCGCGTCTTCTACTAGAAACTAGAAGGTATGATGAAGCGCAAGAACAGTTTGAAAAACTAATTTCACAGAAACCTGACAACCCTGATGTTATGTTTTCCCTAGCGTTACTTTACTTACAATCTGGCCAGATTGACGATGCAGATGATTATTTTTCCAGTTTGTCTGAAACTGGTCATAGAGCCAACGAAGTAAATTACTATCTTGGTAGAATTGCTGAAGATCGCGATGACCTTGTCGAGGCAAGTATCTGGTACCAGGGTGTGCGGGGTGGAGTTAACTATTTTGATTCCCAAGTAAGGCTAGGAATAATTTTGGCAAATCAGGACAGGCTGGAAGATGCAAGACTGCATTTAAGTACTATTCGTACTCAAAATGAAGGTGAGTCTGTGGCTTTAGTTCAGGCTGAAGCCGGATTGCTGGTTGAAGTAGAAGAGTATAACGAGGCAATGAAGATATATGATCGGGCGATTGAGAACGGTTACAATACTAATTTGCTTTATTCTCGAGCTATGTTGGCCGAGAAAATAGACAGGCTCGATATTTCAGAGGCTGATTTACGCCATATAATCAGACGAGAACCGGAGAATTCACTAGCGCTAAACGCCTTGGGGTACACCCTTGCTGATAAAACGGATCGTTTTGAAGAGGCGGAGGAGCTAATTGATCAAGCCATTGAGATAAGTCCGCATGATCATTATATTCTCGATAGCAAGGGCTGGGTATTATACCGCATGGGTAAACTGGAAGAGGCAATACTCTATTTGCGACGCGCCCTAGATATCATTCCTGATGCGGAGATCGCAGCACATCTGGGGGAAGTTCTTTGGGTAAAGGGAGACAAAAAGGAAGCGAGTAAAGTCTGGAAAACTGCCCTGAAGGCAGCGCCCGATAGTGACTTGCTTAAAGATATTATTGAACGATTTAATCCCCGGTTTTAATCTGCTGTTAATCCAGTTTTTCCGGCTCGATGCCAACAAAATGAGATGTTATACCTCTCCCCTGGCAATTTACTTTAAACGAATTAATCTTGTTCTGATTGGCATAATTTTAATGGTCTCTGGTTGTGCTATTCAACCGCCAATAACTGATTTAGAAAAAACGCGTCATTGGGAAACAAAAAAATTAATTCTCAATAAGCTGAATTTTTGGAGATTGGCAGGCAGGATGTCAGTCAGACATAAAAGTGATGCATGGTCTGCGAGCCTTTACTGGCACCAGGAGCAGGATAGCTATAATGTCAGAATAGTTGCGCCTCTATCGCAGGGATCAGTTGAAATAAATGGTGACGCGAACACTGTAAATTTAAAGACCAGTGATGAGCAGGTTTACGCTAATCAAGATGTAGATTTGTTGATGCAACAAAATCTGGGCTGGAGCATCCCTGTATCGGTTATGCAGTACTGGATAAAAGGATTACCTGCACCCGATTTAAATATAGACAAAATTATTTTGGATGATATGGGTAATATGGATGTGCTTATACAATCAAATTGGCATATAACCTATCAGGCATACTCCCGATCTGGGGGATATGACCTCCCGTCCAGATTACAGATCACTCGTGATGACCTTAACATACGTTTAAGTATTAATAGTTGGACAATCTCAGATGGCAACTAGTATCTGGCCAGCACCAGCGAAGATAAATTTATTTTTACACATTGTTGGTAGACGTAGTAATGGAATGCATGAGTTACAAACAGTGTTTCAGCTCCTGGAATTCGGTGATGAAATACAATTCGAGCTAAATAATAAAAAAGAGATCAATCTGGTTGGAAACTATGATGGGGTGATGCAGGCAGATGATCTTATATTCAAGGCAGCCACATTATTAAGAGAAACAACGGGAATTAATCACGGAATAAATATCTCAGTTACCAAACGTATACCGATGGGTGGTGGTCTGGGGGGTGGAAGCTCTGATGCAGCCACGACGTTGGTAGCCTTAAATCAATTATGGGGGGCGGGTCTATCTACATTAGAATTGGCAGAAATCGGAATTAATCTCGGGGCAGATGTCCCGGTATTTATCCATGGGCAGTCTGCATGGGGAGAAGGGATAGGGGAACGACTACAACCATTAACGCTTCCAGAAGACTGGTTTTTGGTTATTCATCCAGGTTGTCATGTTAATACCGGGGTAATATTTAATAACCCTGATTTGACACGAAATACCGCACCAATCACAATACGCGACTTTGAAGAGGGTGACTGTCATAACGATTGCGAATCTGTAGTATTTCGCGAGTTTCCCCAGGTGGCCGAGGTCGCACGGTGGTTGGGACAATGGACAGAAGCCAGGTTAACCGGGACAGGCGCCTGCGTGTTTGGTAGGTTTAAGAGCAGACAATTAGCCAATCAGGTGTTTGGTCAGATTCCATCAACTTGGCAGGGATTTGTCAGTAAAGGTGTTAATACTTCTTCATTAATGGAAAATCTGTAGTTTTTTCACTGTCGCCGACCCCGCAGGGGCGAAGCACAGGGAAGTACGGAGTAATCCTGGCACTTTTGGGCCAGGATTAGAACTACAAACAGCTAACAATAATATTGGGGTGTG
>CAUZRI010000051.1:0-8946 GCA_963582285.1 Gammaproteobacteria bacterium
CCTGTCTGGCATTATTCTCCAGTATTGAGTATAACTCCTCACCTCGGCATGAATTATGGTAATCAGGATGAATTACCATACAGGCCACTTCAGCAGCTTTTTCATCTGGAAATATATATAGAGATGCACAACCTATAATTACGTCGTCACGCAGCATTACAGTAAAATTACCAATTTCCAGTTCCAGCTTTTCCCGTGAGCGTTCAACCAGGACACCTTGCTTCTCCATAGGCGCAATCAATTCCAATATTCCTGATATATCGTCTACTGACGCCTGCCTTAAATCATCATAAGACGTCCCACTTATCATGGTGCCAACGCCATCACGCGAAAATAATTCTTGTACCAGGGCGCCATCTATTGAACGATCAATCACATGAACTCGCGATACTCCACCAGCGCAAGCATCTACTGCATGGAGAAGATAATTTTCAATAGAATTTTGTGCACCTTGAATTTTTTTCAAGTATGCCTCGACTTCTAATGCTGTTATTTGTTGAACTAATTTACCATTTTCATCGGTTAATCCTGGAATGTCTGTCAGGTAAATTAGCTTGTCTGCATTTAACTCAGTCGCTATTTTTAGCGCCAATTCTTTAGATTCAAGATTGAAGGTTTCTCCAGTAACTGAATACCCAAGCGGCGGTATCAAGACTATTTCATTCGCCTCCAACTTATTATTTATGGCTTCGACTTCGACGCTTCTGACGGTCCCGGTATAGAGGTAATCAACACCCTCCACCACACCCATGGGTTTTGCCCTGACATAATTTCCAGAAGAGGTTATTACTTCCGCATTCGACATTGGGGTATTTCCCAGCCCCATGGACAAAGCGGATTCAATTTCAATACGTAATTTTCCAGCAGCATCTTTTACGGTTTCCAGGGTTTTTACATCGGTCACCCTGATATCATTATGGTACTGTAAAGAGGCTTCGTTGTTTTTCAATCGCAATTCAATCGAGTTCCGAGTGCTATAGACAATGACCAGTCTGATTTCCAGACTGTTCAATAATACGAGGTCATGCACCAGATCAGTGAATGATCCTGCATTTATTACATCATCATCAACATGGATAATAAAAGTTTTACCCTTATGTACCCTGATATAAGGTGATGCCGATCTAAACCACTTAATAAATTGCGATGAATTCTCAGTCATAATACTACGTACAATAATTTTTAATCATGTCTCCGATAATTTTTTTCATAGGTTCTATCCTTTCAAGCCCCAAGTATTCATTAACCTGATGTGCTACGTCAATATCACCCGGTCCCAGAATAACGGTTTCCATCCCTAGTGAATTCAAATATGGTCCTTCGGTGCCAAAGGCTACGCTACCGGCCGGTTCACCCGCAAGTCTTTCTGCTGTCCTGACAATATCAGAATTTGGATCCGTTGCCATACCTGGTACACCAGGAAAAATTCGATCAAATTCAACTGCCAAACCTGTACCATCTATCGTCTCCAACACCTGTCGTCTGACTGATGCACGTAATTCTTCAATATCCATTTCAGGCAAAAAACGAATATCAATATTGAGTTCACACTCACCACAAATTCGGTTAGGACTATCGCCGCCGTGAATACTACCAAAATTCATCGTAGGGTAAGGAATTTTAAAATGATTATTTTTGTGATTTTTTTGTAGCTCATTACGCCATAAATTCAAATCATTGATGACTTTATTCATGCCTTCAAGTGCATTTCGTCCCAGTGATGGGTCACTAGAATGGCCCGCAAGACCAATCAATCGGATAGATTCAAACAGAATACCCTTATGCATATTAATTGGTTTTAGTCCTGTAGGTTCACCAATTAATGCATATCTACCCATGGCACGATCACTACTTGCCAAAGCCTTGGCCCCGGACATGGTGCTTTCTTCATCGCATGTAGCAAGAATATAAATAGGTTTCTTTAAAAGATTAAAATCAAACTCCCTTAATACATCCATGACGATGGGGAAAAAACATTTCATATCTGATGTCCCCAACCCATATAAACGATTATCTGATTCTGTCAAGCTAAAGGGATCCTGATTCCATCCGGATTCATCATAAGGCACTGTATCTGTGTGACCTGCCAGGACCAATCCACCCTCTCCTTTTCCTGCCACAGCAATAAGATTGACCTTTTCCGGTTCTTCCTGCACTGGCATAATCTCTATTGAAAAGCCAAAATCATCCAACCAGATAGCAAGCTGATCCACAAACGGACGATTACTCATGTCGTTTTGTATATCAATGCAGCTGACTGTCGGAATGGCAATCAGTTTTGAAAACTGTTCTATAAATCCAGGAATTTTTGTATTCATGATAAAATTTTATACCGCAATCACTGACAGAGATGCTTGGGTTGTTGTATTCTAGCGTACCTTGTACCTAAACATACACTAAGAAAAATAAATGACAAAAAAAATAAACAAGTTTAGTGAGACTATTACCCAATCCAAATCCAACGGTGCGGCTCAGGCCATGCTATATGGGACAGGTATGACAGAAGAGGACATGAATAAACCACAAGTAGGTATATCAAGTGTCTGGTATGAAGGTAATACATGCAATATGCATCTGTTAGACCTGGCAGAAAAAGTGAAAGAAGGTGTTGAGGCCGCTGGTCTGGTAGGCATGCGTTTCAATACCATCGGTGTCAGTGATGGCATATCCATGGGTACAGACGGAATGAGTTATTCTCTGCAATCCAGAGACCTGATTGCTGACTCTATTGAAACGGTTATGGGTGCACAATGGTACGACGCAAATATTTCCATACCTGGTTGTGATAAAAATATGCCAGGGACAATAATGGCAATGGCCAGAATAAACCGGCCAGCCTTGATGATCTACGGCGGTACTATTAAGCCCGGCATCCGTGATGGGCAAAAAATAGATATCATTTCTGCATTTCAGAGTTATGGAGAATATATTACGGGTAATATCAATGAAGATACCCGGCACGATATCATCAAAAAATCCTGTCCAGGAGCAGGTGCCTGCGGTGGGATGTATACCGCCAACACTATGGCTTCCGCTATTGAGGCTCTAGGCTTATCGTTACCCTATAGCTCATCAACACCTGCAGTGGACCCTCGCAAATTACAAGAATGTTTTGATGCAGGGGCAGCAATCCTTAATCTACTTGAATTAGACCTAAAACCTCGGGATATCTTGACACGAGAATCATTTGAAAACGCGATGGTACTGGTCACAATATTAGGCGGATCAACCAATGCAGTATTGCATTTATTGGCAATGGCACGTGCCGCTGACATTAATTTAACTATTGATGACTTTCAATCCGTGACAGACAGAACACCCTTTTTGGCAGATTTAAAACCCAGTGGTAAGTATGTGATGGAAGATTTACATAATATAGGTGGTATACCAGCGATAATGAAATATTTATTGGAAAATGACTTTATTAATGGTGAATGTATGACCGTTACAGGAAAAACTATCAGCGAAAATCTGGCAGACGTTCCTGGCATGCATGACGGACAGGATCTCATTCATTCATTAAATGATCCAATAAAGAAATCTGGACATATCAGAATCCTAAAAGGCAATCTTGCCCCAGGCGGTTCTGTGGCAAAGATTACTGGAAAAGAAGGCGAAATATTTACAGGTACGGCAAAGGTATTTGATTCAGAAGAAGACATGTTAAAAGCGTTGGAAGATAAACATATTGAAAAAGGTGATGTGGTTGTTATTCGATACGAAGGACCTAAGGGAGGGCCAGGTATGCCAGAAATGCTTACCCCCACCTCCGCAATAATGGGTGCAGGTCTGGGTAACGACGTCGCCATGATCACCGACGGGCGTTTTTCAGGTGGATCCCATGGTTTTATTATTGGTCACGTCGTTCCAGAAGCGCAGGAAGGCGGTCCAATCGCCCTGATCCGCAGTGGAGATAAAATTACCATAGATGCCTCAAAGAATCTCATCAATGTTAATTTATCTGAGGAAGAGTTCAGCAATAGAAAAGCTGAGTGGAAAATGCCACCTTATAAAGCAAGTAGAGGAACGCTACATAAATACATCAAGAATGTGAAATCTGCATCGGAAGGTTGTGTAACGGATGAGTGATGCGTATGTGAGGTGTGAGGTGTGAGGTGTGAGGTGTGAGGTGTGAGGTGTGAGGTGTGAGGTGACTTTAGTAAATTATATATAGACAAGATTCACAAGATTAATTAGATATTTTTTTATTTACATTGAAAGACTGGATTTTGCAGATTGAAATGAAATTTTTTATTTAGATGTGAAGTGGCTAAGTGAATTGTTTTAATTTAACGTGCTAAAAATCGAATTTTAGCTTATATCCTGTAAATCTTGTAAATCCCTGTCCAAGACAAAATGTTTTTCTCCTAACTCCTAAATCCTTACCGTTCATACCTCACTATCCCTATATTTTTTATAAAAGGTAATTACCTTATTTATGTAATTCCGGGTCTCTTTATATGGAGGTATTTTATTACCGTATTTCTTCACAGCACCTTCTCCAGCATTATACGCCGCCAAGGTGAGTTTCAGGTCGTTATTAAACATTGCCAACAGATCACGTAAGTAACGGGCACCACCATCAACATTATCGACTGGATTCCTTCGATTAACTACACCGTAACGCTTAGCTGTCTCTGGCATTAATTGCATTAATCCTACTGCACCCGCGCGAGATATTGCATTTGTATCATAAGCAGACTCGGCAGAGATTATTGCATGCAATAACGGCAGTGGAATGCCGTATCGTTTTGCGATCCAATCTATGGTCGAACCATGTCGTTCCTTGTTTTTATCGACATCCTTAATCGCTATCTGGCTTTTTGCTTCTTCCCAACCCTTCCAGGTCTTGACCAACTTTTTGAAGTTAGAATTATCGGGCTCGTCAGTCAGGGTGACACGACCGTATTTATCTACATACTTGTAAATATCCGCCTGGCTGGGCGAAACCAAACTAAAAAGCAGGACACTCGAGACTATCCAGGGCAAGTAGTTGTTGATTGGTATCATTAAATAATTAATCCTGTTTCTTCATTTACTTACTATGTATATAAGATATAAGCGATTAATTGAAGCAGAGTCAAGCTAAAAATGCCTGCAACAAGATCATCTATCATGATCCCAATACCTCCTTTCAGGTGTTTATCCAGTAAATTTATTGGCCAAGGTTTAAAAATATCAAATATCCTGAACAGGACAAAGCCCAATAATATCCACCCCCACCCCGCCGGAGCAAAGATCATGGTGACCAGATAACCAACAATTTCATCCCAGACTATGGACGGGTGATCATGAACATTTAACGCCCGTGCTGTCACTCCACAAATCCAGATACCAATTAAAAATAATAATATTACTAGCGCCAGATAATAGAACCAGGTTAATTTATAAAGTATCAGATATAAAATCACCCCCACTACAGTCCCCATAGTCCCTGGGGCTTTAGGCATATAACCACTACCTAATCCCAGCGAGAAGAAATGCACTGGATGTGTTAATAATTTTACAGATATCGATTTCATATTGCGTATGTTACACCATGTGATCCATGACTTTTTTATTAAACTGCATCTCATTGCTAACTTATTTTTATAAAAATTAAAGCTAACCTAATCAGTCCGCTTATACATTACAATTTCCTTGATGATATTGTACCCTGATACTAATATTTTTGATTATGCATGCAGTACGAGGTTAAAATAATGCCAATTTGGTTATGTGAACCGGACATAGAGAAAATTAATTCCGTCAGGAAAAACTCCATGGTGGAGTTGCTGGGCATAGAAGTGACCGAGATAGGTGATGATTACCTTAAAGGAACCATGCCTGTTG
Source organism: Gammaproteobacteria bacterium (assembly GCA_963582285.1). Lineage (GTDB taxonomy): Bacteria > Pseudomonadota > Gammaproteobacteria > Eutrophobiales > Eutrophobiaceae > Eutrophobius. Next base: position 5,833 of record CAUZRI010000051.1, read on the forward strand.
ATCACCGTACTTTACAACCAGAAGGAAAACTACATGGCGGCGCAAGTGTCGCCCTGGCTGAAACGCTCGGGAGTATTGCCTCTACCTTATGTATCAATATGGAGAAATCTTATTGTGTAGGGATGTCAATTTCTTCCAACCATCTCAGACCAGTAACCAGCGGCATGGTAACCGGTATTGCGACACCATTGCATATCGGTTTATCTACGCACCTCTGGAATATTGAAATTATAGCAGAACACGGAAAACTCGTATCCGTATCCAGACTTACCACCGCTATTCTTCAGCGACCAGGCGCCTCAAGTAGATGATAGAAATTTTTATTATTAACTGTGTCATAGTTGGCCTGGTTGTCATTATCCATTATGAAGCGTTACTCCAGCTTTCAATTTTTCTTTCATGGCTAAAGATAAAACATCGTTTCAGAGTGGCCATCGGTCTGATTGGTGCACTAATGGCGCATATAGTTGAAGTCTGGGTTTTTGGCATCACATATTTCTTGTTGATACAGAATGGGTCATTTGGAAATTTAAACGGCAATTTGAATGAATCACTAATTAACTGTGTTTACTTCTCAATTGTATCCTATACCTCTCTTGGGTATGGTGACCAAATACCAGTAGGATTAATCCGCTTTACTGCCGGCATGGAGGCACTCACCGGACTGGTATTAATTGCGATGACAGCATCATTTATGTATTTTCAAATTGAGAAATTCTGGTCTCAACTAAAATAAAGAACGAGCACATCCATAATGATAAGGATTTAATACGCTGAATTACTACACAAAATTATTTTTAATTCTGGGAAGTATCAATGCAATGATTGCAGTACTACTTGGGGCATTTGCGGCACACGGACTTAAAAATAAGTTATCAGAACAATTGTTGGTTACTTTCCAAACAGGTGTTCAATACCATTTCTACCACGCCCTGGGATTAATTATGATTGGTTTAATCGCATCACAAGTATCCAGTACCGGCGTTAGATTGTCAGGTTGGTTAATGTTATCTGGCATATTTCTGTTTTCAGGAAGTTTATATATATTAGCGATTACAGGGATTCGTCAGCTTGGAATGATTACTCCGATTGGAGGCGTATGTTTTATACTTGCCTGGGCAGTACTGACGATTACTGTATTTAAACAATAAGCTATAACTCAAAATTTGTAAAAAATTACCATACAATGTGGACATTAATAAGGATGCATCATTTTTGTTTCTAACATAGGTATTAAATTTTTACTTTTTTTACGATAATCTTAGGTTATTAACTTGACCCCACATAAACACTCAAGGATAAAATCATGAATCAACCTTCCATAAAATATGCATCGATATTCGTATCTACAATGATGTTGTGCAGCTGCTTGACTATCAATGCTCAAGAGAAACATAAACACGCTATGCATCATTCAGAAGAAGTTAATCAAATGCATCACCAACTTGAAAATGACCAAGCACCGTTTAAAACAAAAGAGGCATTGGCATTAAAAGAACTTAATGAAATGACCATTCGTGAGGATGCCAAAATTGAAGATGTGAACGCCAAAATTGATGAATTGATGGCTGCCAAAAAACAAATAATGCGCCTTCGATACGATCATCTAATCCAAATGCGAAAAACCCTTACCGACGAAGAAAAAGTTAAGTACGATAAAGGTGTGTTAAATCGATCAGAGGTAAAATAATCTGCAACAATTTAGCGATTAGTAGCTCTAGTTATATCCGCTGTAAATACTAAGGGCAGATATCAAGCTGACAGCTTAAACACACATCTTTAAGCTAAACGTAACACGATTGTAATTGCGCAATTCAAATATTAGTTCAGTGTTTTTGCAAAAACTCGATAAGTGCCTGGTTGAACACTTCCGGTTGTTCCCAGACAAGCACGTGCCCAGCTTCCGGAATCACAAGAAAATCATATGGCACAGTAAGATGTCGGCTCCACAGGCGCATTCCACCGGAAGGTGTCGTTAGATCGATACCACCTGCAATGACAAACGTTGGAACACCGATCGAAGCAAGCTTTGCCGGTGTGTTTGGACTCAGTAGCGGTGGTCGGACTGCATCTTCCTGCTGACCATTATTGTAAATCTCTTTCCAACGCGCGACCCCTTCTGGATTCATACCACGATAGTTTGGACTTACCTCACGAATATCTGATGGCTGTTTATCAAAACCAGGTATAGCTGCGCGCTCACGAAATGCAGTGTACTCCGGGTCATTTTGAAACCCGAGACCGCTCGCGGCAATCACCAGACTTTTAACGCGTCCAGGTCGAAAGGCTGCATAATCCAGTGCGATATAACCACCCATAGCGGTACCAACCACATTAACCTCTTTAAGTTGAAGATAATCAAATAGCACATCGAGGGTTTCGGCGACAGGAACAGACTTTTCTCCTTTGTGCACAACGCTTTTACCCCAACCTGGAAAGTCGATGGCGATTGCCCGATAGCCGGCATCGGCAAGTGCCGCCACAGTATATTGCCAATACTCTGAATTACCCGTTCTCGGATGCAGCAATATGACTGGTTCTCCCGTCCCACCGCTATCGATAATCCAGAGCTTCATATCAGGTAATTCGACGAACTGTCCCTCAGCATCGGCCGCAAGCGTGCTGTGTGAAAACCACATCCCTATAATGGTAATCAAGAATATATTATGCCATTTCATATTGTGCACCCCTTAATGATCAAACAACCGTGTTCGATGGATATTAAACGCATTAAAGCTAATTTTTTCAAAAGTCTCAACCTATTAAATTAAAATTACTACCCAATATAGAGATGAAAAAGAGCATAAACCCTAATTCCTTTTTATTATTTGATATTAGATTCCTTAAATAAATTCCAAAATCTATTTGTCAATGGGCCAATTGGACGATCATTTTGGCGAGTTAAAAATACTTGATGTGCACTGTAGGAATGTAGGAACCTTTTGGACACTCCGTGTATTTTAACTCACACGGAGGACCAGAAAATTACGACCGATGAAAGAGAGATAAACCGCAGACGACGTATCCTTGATCATGCTGATGAATCAGGCAATGTCGCTAAGACCTGCCGATATTTTGGCATTCCACGCTCATTATTTTACGTCTGGCGCAATG
>CAUZRI010000052.1:0-8930 GCA_963582285.1 Gammaproteobacteria bacterium
CTGAACAGACAGGGATTAGTGCGCTTGCAGAGTTTGCAGAGACTATTAAAGGGTATCGATTACAGGAAGTTTAAACTACAGTTGTTTTAAAAAGCTTATTTTATCTTCGCTTCTTTGTAAATTACATGTCTTCTTGCTACCGGATCAAACTTCTTGATTTCCATCTTGTCCGGCATATTCCTTTTGTTTTTGGAAGTTGTATAGAAGTGGCCAGTTCCTTCTGAAGAAACCAGTCTGATTTTCTCTCTAGCGCTTTTTGCCATTTCTCTATACCTTATAGCCGTCGGCACGAATATCAGCAAGAACTGAATCAATCCCGTTTTTATCAATTATTCGGATGCCATTGCAGCTTAGCCGCAGCTTAACCCAGCGATTCTCACTTTCTACCCAGAATTTGCGTGTATGTAAATTTGGCAAAAATTTGCGCTTAGATTTGTTATTTGCGTGAGAAACATTGTGTCCTGACATTGGGCGTTTGCCGGTTACCTGACATATGCGAGCCATTGTATTTATCCGTCTGTGACTTTAAAAGAGCGCGAATTCTACATCGATTCCATCGTTTCGCCAAGCCTATCAATAAAATTGATGATAAATATACTCTCTATCTTGAGATTTATTGGATTTTTATGCTTTCAATCTTATTGCCCATCGCTACGGCGCTGGAATTCTGGTCATTTAGACTAAACCTCTTTCTGCAAATGAGATAATTGTAGAATCACCAATAATAAAATGATTAAGAACTCGTATATCTACCAATGCTAGTGAATCTGTTAATCGCTGGGTGATTTGTATATCTGCTTGACTGGGTTCTGCCACACCTGAAGGGTGATTGTGGGCAAAAATTACAGCTGCAGCATTTAGTTGCAAGCTTCATTTTACTACTTCTCGGGGATATACGCTCGCACCATCAATAGTGCCCGAAAACATCTCTTCAAAAGCAATCAATCTATGCCGATTGTCCATAAAGATACAGGCAAATACCTCATGTTGGTAAGATCTTAATCTGGATTTCAGGAATTTCCGGGTCGAATCTGGGGATGATAATGGCGATTCTCGCTTAAGATTTTCTTCGAGATATCGCCTGCTTAATTCTAACGCTGCCTTGAGATTGGCATACTTGGTTGTGCCGAGACCATTGATATTACATAAATCAGTCTGGCTGGCATCTAATAAATTTCGAATAGATGTAAAATGGGCTAATAGCTCTCTCCCCAAATCTACTGCTGATCGACCCGGTGCGCCAGTTTTCAGGAGTATTGCTAACAACTCTGCGTCAGAAAGACTTGATGCACCTTTGGCTAACAATTTTTCTCTTGGTCTTTCGGTTGCTGGCCAATCTGCTATTTTCATCAGAACCTCCTTGTTCTATGAGACTAGGTATAATACAACTTTTTTCCACTAAATATAATGAGATGATGAGAATTTAGGGTAAACTTGGCGCCATGAAAATACTATCTAATAAACGAATTGTATTAGGTGTGACAGGTGGCATAGCCGCGTATAAGAGCGCAGATCTGGTTCGTCGTCTGGTTGCCCAGGGCGCAGATGTGCGTGTAGTAATGAGCCATGGTGCATGTAAATTTGTTTCACCGCTGACATTTCAAGCACTTTCCGGACGGCCTGTAAGTCTGGAATTGCTGGATCATGATACTGAGTCTGGTATGGGACATCTATCTCTGGCCAGATGGTGCGATTTGATAGTGGTAGTACCTGCTACAGCACATTTTATAGCTAAACTTACCCATGGTATGGCGGATGATTTATTGTCCACGGTTTGTCTTGCTGCGGACGTGCCTGTGTTTATTGCGCCGGCGATGAATCAGCAAATGTGGCTAAACCCAGCAACGCAGGCAAATATTCAGACTATTCAGGCCCGCGGTATTAAACTCCTGGGGCCTGCAGAGGGCGAACAGGCTTGCGGGGAAATTGGCCCGGGTCGTATGGTTGAGCCCGAGAATATTTTACAGTCGATAGCAGCAATGTTTAAGACTACATATCTAAGCGGAACAAATATATTGGTTACAGCAGGTCCAACCAGGGAGTCAATTGATCCCGTTAGGTACCTAAGTAATAACAGTTCCGGGCGCATGGGATTTGCTATTGCAAAAGCGGCTATGGAGGCAGATGCCTCCGTCACACTTATATCAGGGCCAGTTTCTATTCTTCCACCAGAAAGGGTCAAGTATTTACCTGTTACAACGGCCTTACAGATGAAAAATCAGGTATTTAGCGAATTACATGGTATAGACATATTCATATCAACCGCAGCAGTGGCAGATTATCGGTGTAGTGAGATAGCTAGTGAGAAAATTAAAAAGAAAGATCACACATTAATGCTTGAATTGGAAAAAAATCCTGACATTCTTGCTGAGGTCGCTAACTCAAATAAAAAGCTATTTACGGTAGGTTTTGCAGCTGAAACAGAATCTATGCAAGAAAATGCGATGTCAAAACTCACCAGCAAAGGATTGGATATGATAGCTGCAAACGCAGTTGGTGAGGGTTTGGGCTTTGATACTGAAGATAACGCGCTTGAAGTCCTATGGTCAGGAGGAAGTGTTAGTTTAGGTCGTGTATCCAAGCAAAAACTTGCAAGAAAGCTGATAAAGATAATAGCAGAACGATATCATGAGAAAAATTCAAATAAAAGTCATTGACGAGCGTCTTGGTAAAGAGTTTCCTATGCCAGCTCATGCAACCGATGGCTCAGCGGGGATGGATTTGTGCGCATGTTTGGACAATTCCATTAGCTTGTCTCCTGGAGAAACGGCCTTGATCCCCTCAGGCTTTGCTTTATATATTTTGGATGCTGATTTGGCTGCAGTCATACTGCCTCGTTCTGGATTAGGGCACAAAAAAGGCATTGTGCTTGGCAATCTTGTGGGTTTAATTGATTCAGACTATCAGGGGCAGGTATTCATATCTTGTTGGAACAGGAGCAATGATGTCGTAACGATCGTGCCAGGGGACAGAATTGCCCAACTGGTTTTTGTACCAGTGGTACGGGCTGAATTTGAAATTGTTGAAGGGTTTGAAGAATCTGCAAGAGGCGTCGGTGGATTTGGCCATACCGGCATTAGTACTATTGCTCAGGGATAATAATTATGGTTGATGTTACTTCAGAGATTCCACAAATTATTTTCCGAAAATATGATATTCGTGGAATTGTTGATAAAAGCCTAACTACAGATATTGTTAATAAAATCGGACTTGCAGTTGGTTCCGAGGCTGATGAAGCAGGGATAAAAACAATTGTTGTTGGTCGGGATGGCAGAAATTCCAGTCCGGATTTGGCAAAAAGTCTAATCTCAGGTTTAACTGCAGCCGGCAGAGATGTGATAGATATAGGTATCGTGCCCACGCCCATTTTATATTATGCAACACACTTTTTGGAGACAGGAAGTGGCGTTATGGTGACTGGTAGTCATAACGGCCCTGAATATAACGGATTAAAAATTGTTTTAGGTGGGACGACTCTTTCAGAGGAAAGAATTAATGATATATATAATCGCATTAAGTTCGGAAAATTTAGTGCCGGTAGCGGCAATATAATTACTGCTGAAATTATCCCGGAATACGTTCGTCGAATAACAGAAGATATTCCTGTCTCATTTGGCAATTCATTTAAATTGGTGATTGATTGCGGTAATGGTGCCGCTAGCGTGGTGGCCGCTCAGTTATTTAGAGCAATGGGACATGACGTAATAGAGCTGTTTTGTGAGTTGGACGGAAATTTTCCAAATCACCACCCGGATCCTGGTCAGCCTGAAAACCTGGAAGATCTGATCAATAAAGTAAAAGAAGAAAAGGCCGATCTGGGTTTTGCCTTCGATGGAGACGGAGATCGACTAGGTGTGGTAGACAGCGATGGAAGTATAATCTGGCCAGACAGGCAAATGATGGTTTTTGCACGAGATGTATTATCACGAAACCAAGGTGCTGAGATCATATTCGATGTTAAATGCAGCAGTCATTTGAAACAAGTTATAGAAAGTAGTGGCGGAAAAGCACTTATGTGGAAGACCGGACATTCATTGATTAAATCTAAAATGAAAGAAGTCGATGCCCCGTTAGCTGGCGAAATGAGTGGGCACATTTTTTTTGCAGAGAGATGGTATGGTTTTGATGATGCACTGTATTCAGGCGCACGGCTATTAGAAATACTGACAAATTCAAAGGTCAAGCCAGTCGAATTTTTTGCTGATTTACCTGGAGGCGTTTCGACGCCTGAATTAAAAATTGATATGCCAGAATCAGAACATTCGGGGTTTATGACTGAGCTTGCATCGAAGATTTCATTTGATGAGGCTGAAATTGTAACAATAGACGGCTTTAGGGTTGAATTTAGTGATGGCTGGGGATTAATTCGACCTTCGAATACAACACCGTGTTTGGTTGCCCGGTTTGAGGCAGATAATTCTGATGCATTAGCTAGAGTGCAAGGTAAATTCAAGGAATTAATACAATCGATTAACCCTGACCTGGCTGTACCATTCTGATAGCCTGTGGCTTTCAATAAAATTAAATAGATATATTTAGGTAACTCGTGGCAACCATGACCACTACTAAACAACAAACTCAAGACACGAGTAAGGCGATAGAAATCGCCTCGGTACTTACCGAGGCCTTGCCATATATAAGACGATTTAATGAAAAAACAATCGTCATTAAATATGGTGGCAACGCAATGTCGGATGAAAAATTGAAAAATGGATTTGCCAGAGATGTAACGTTAATGAAGCTGGTAGGGATGAATCCGGTAATCGTTCATGGTGGCGGACCACAAATTGGCAGTTTTCTTGCCAAAATTGGGAAGGAATCGCAGTTTATTCAAGGTATGCGAGTTACTGATAGTGAAACCATGGATGTTGTTGAGATGGTCCTTGGTGGTCTGGTGAATAAAGACATTGTAAATCTAATTAATCAGAACGGCGGCAATGCGGTTGGCCTTAGTGGTAAAGACGGTGGATTGATACAAGCGCAGCAATTAAACTTGCCAGATAGTGCGCCAGAGGTAAATGTACCGGAAATTATAGATATTGGTCATGTAGGTGAAGTTACCAGAATTGATACATCTGTTATTGATATGCTCATTAAGGGAGATTTTATTCCGGTCATTGCTCCTATCGGGGTTGGTACGGAAGGGCAATCATATAATATAAACGCCGATCTGGTAGCTTGCCAGATTGCTATTGCACTAAACGCTGAAAAACTAATAATTCTGACAAATACACCAGGTGTGTTGAATGATAAAGGCAATATTATGACGGGTTTAACGCAGGCCGCGGTAAAGACGCTGATTGATCAAGGTGTAATACACGGAGGCATGCTACCGAAGATTAAGGCAGCGTTAGATGCTGTTGATTCGGGAGTTCATAACGTTCATATAATAGATGGTAGATTAGAGCATGCTGTACTGCTTGAGATTTTTACAAACAGTGGCGTTGGTACATTAATTAGTAAAGAAAAAAATTGAGAATGTATTCATGACAGTTAGTAAGCGGTCAGATAGACGCCAGCAGATATTAGAAGTTCTTGCCAAAGAGTTGGAAACTAACCCAGGGTCACGAATTACTACTGCGGCATTGGCAAAAGCGGTTGGCGTTTCTGAAGCAGCGCTCTATCGTCATTTTGCAAGTAAGGCAAAAATGTTTGAAGCATTAATTGATTTTTCTGAAGAAACTGTATTTGGATTAATAAATAAGATTCTGGAGCAGGACCTGAAGGTAGATACCAGGTGTGAACGTATCATTAAATTGTCGCTTGGTTTTGCAGAGAGAAATCCTGGTATTACCAGGGTATTGCTTGGGGATGCGCTGATCGGGGAAAATGAACGCTTGCGAATAAGGGTTTCAAAGTTTTTTGATCGCATTGAGACGCAGGTTAAACAGGTATTGAGAGAGGCGAATCTAGAGGCTGGTATGCGTGCAGCACATTCAATTGATGCCACTGCAAATCAAATCATGACACTAATTGAAGGTCATATGATCCAATATGTACGGAGTAACTTTAAAAAACAACCCACTGAATATATTGATGAACAATGGATGTTTTTGAAGCAGTCAATTTTTAAGTAGCCAAAAGACGTTATCTAACAATTTTTGAAAATATTACTTCAATCCCTTTAAAGATTTAAAACGGTCTATATTGGCCGTATATTCTTTTATTGTTTCCTCAACTTCAATCTGCTTTTCAGATGCATACTGCTTTTTTTTATTAATTTGTCGTTCCAGTGAAGCGATATCATTTAATAAAGCTTCGTTTGGGGTAGAGCCAGAACGCTCAGCCTCTGCTGCAGCAAGAATTCGTTTGTCCAAGTCAAGCTGAATGGTCTCGGATTGTTTTTCTACTGGGGTAATACTAGCCTGTATCACATTTAGTCTTTCGTCACGAACTGCTTCAATTTCGCTCACTCTGCTGAACGTAGCCAGCAGGATCTTGTCCGTGCGGGCCTGCTGTGCTTTTTGACGTTCCTGTTCCGCTAATATCTCAAATTCTTTTGCCGCTTGTTCCAGCTCTTCCTTGGTTTTTACCCGATCCTGTTTGTCGACAACCATACCGGAATTGCTAAGTTCTTCATGACCCTGTTGGGCAAATTCGGGCGGTACACGATTTCCGCATTCTCGTACGCCTTCATTGTTTTTCCAGCATTTTATTGCGGCTTGCGCAGGTAAATTATATAAACCTGTAATTAGGGCGCAAACAATTGTTAACAAAAATGGAGTTGATTGTATTTTATAATATTGTCCGGTAATTTATGTATTTATTACGATCTAATTATAGTACCCAAAACCTGTATATTTAATAGTCTATGATTAAATTAACTGCATTTAATTCCATAGTCTATTTGATATTCCTGAATCTTGCCAAGATATGCTGATAATTCTGCTGAATTACTAAGATATTCTATTAGTAAATCAAGGGAAATAATGCTGATAACTGGTATTTTATAGTTTATTTCAATTTCCTGAATAGCGGATAATTCAGAAATTCCTTTTTCTTGTCGATCCAGGGCAATGAGAACCCCAACTGGCCTGGCATTTGCTTCTTCTATAATTTTTATGGATTCTTTAACGGAGGTTCCAGCGGTAATAACGTCATCAACGATTAATACATCTTTACTTAATGGCGCACCAAGGGTAATTCCACCCTCACCATGGTCTTTCGCCTCTTTTCGATTGAAGCAATAAGGTACTGATCTATTGTTGGTCTGAGCAAGGGCGATGGCAAGAGAAGAGACCAGGGGGATACCTTTGTAAGCTGGACCAAATAGCATATCAAAGTTAATGTCTGAGTTAATGATGGTTTTCGCATAATACTCACCTAGTAGGCGCAAACTTTCTCCGTCATTAAATAACCCGCTGTTAAAGAAGTAAGGACTTGTCCTTCCAGATTTGAGTTTATATTCACCAAATTTGAGTACACTTTTACTGATTGAAAATTCGATAAAGTCCTGTTGAAAGTCTTGCATATGATTTTTGTCGTGTTAGTGTTAATCCAGATTTTAAACCGATAGATTACCAGATTATTCAGCGATTCTCAGAAAATGAATCCAATTTGATTATGATTTTAATGAATATAACTTAAAGACACACGCAAGGTATAAAAAATATAGAAAAATAATGAAAGTAATTACGTTAAACGCAAACGGAATTCGTTCCGCACATAAAAAAGGTTTTTTTAGATGGTTACAAAGACAACGAGCTGATGTCATATGCATACAGGAAACCAAGGCTCAAACAGAACAATTAATAGATGAAATTTTGTCCCCTAAGGGATATTTTTCATATTTTAATAGTGCTGAGAAAAAAGGATATAGCGGTGTAGCAATATATACTCGTAAACAACCAGATGATGTATTAATAAAACTAGGTTGGGATCATGCAGACAAAGAAGGAAGATATATTGAAGCTGTCTTTGGAGAAATTAGTATTGTATCTCTATATCTGCCCTCGGGCTCCTCAGGAGATTTAAGACAAAAAATCAAGATTGATTTTCTGCATCGATTCATGCCCAAGCTTGAAGATATGCTTAATGAAAATAGGCACTATATAGTTTGTGGCGATTGGAACATTGCCCATAAAAATATTGATTTAAAAAATTGGCGTAGTAACCAGAAAAATTCTGGATTTTTGCCTGAAGAACGAGAATGGTTAGATAAGTTAATTTTAGATGTAGGCTTTGTTGATGCATTTAGAGAATTGAATCAAAAACCAGAACAATACACCTGGTGGTCAAATCGTGGTCAATCCTGGGATAAAAATGTTGGTTGGCGTCTTGATTATCAAATCATCACACCAGAGTTAAGAGATAAAATAAAGAAAGTTCGAATTTATAAAGATAAACGATTTTCAGATCACGCCCCATTGATAATTGATTACGATATTACTTTCAAGGATTAATCCGTAAAAAACTGTTGATCAAAGCTGAATCGATAGGTGTTTTGTTCGCCTAAAGGGGTAATCGATAAGTTGAATTTTAAGGTTTCCCTGTGATTGACTTGTGTTTCTGTGATGTAATAAATGGCACCTTGATCATTCAGTTCACGGATTTCTAAGCTTTTAAGTTGTGCGCTAAGATTAGTTGCAGATGCATCAACACTTGCCTTGACCGGTTTAATGCTAGCGTCCATTACTTTTTTTAAGACAGATATGTTGAGTAAAGCACGATTTTTACTTCGCGTTATGCCGTATGTCCGTGCAACATCTGCTGTTAGTACGTCCGTAGTAAATGCACTATAGTGAATTGTATAATCACCAAAATCTTTAGATTGTTCCGCATTAACTGTCGTCGCGAATAATAAAAAAGCAAGGCTCAATATTTTTTTGATTTGCTTACTCATGATGTTGCCCCCTGAGGTTTGCCTGTTTATTGATACTATAGCAGACAACTAAATTATTAGAAGATTCAATTTAGTTCCGTAGAAAAAT
>CAUZRI010000053.1:0-8899 GCA_963582285.1 Gammaproteobacteria bacterium
GCCAGAGGTGAAACTGGGACTATTACCTGGTGCGACTGGGACACAGCGTTTACCTAGATTAATAGGTATAGAAAGGGCATTGGAATTACTAACTAACGGTAAACATATTCTTGCTGGAGAGGCTATAGAATATGGGGCAATTGACAAGTTAATCACAGGTGATCTGCTTGAAGGTGCACTGGTTTACACAAGTGAATTAATCAGTAGAGGTGTAGGCCCCAGACGTTTGAGCCAGGTGGAGATAGATACCCGTGGACTTGACGATAATTTCTTTGAAAATATTAGACTACAGATAAATACAAAATACCGTGGTTATTTCTCTCCACAAAAAATAGTAGATTGTGTTGAAGCTGCCATAACACTCCCATATTCTGATGCCATACAGTTTGAAAGACGTTTGTTTAATGAATGCAAGGCATCAAATCATTCAAAAGCATTACGTTATCTTTTTTTTGCAGAACGGCAGTCTTCAAAAATACCTGGTATTGATAAACAAACCCCGCGACGAAATATCCAGAAAGTTGCAGTTGTCGGTATAGGTACCATGGGTAGTGGTATCACCCTGAGTTTTTTGAATGCAGGGATTGCTGTTCTGGTTCTGGATAAAGATGAGGCTTCTCTGGAGCGTGGTATTGCATTAATTCGCAACCAGCTTGAAGATGAGGTCAAAAAGGGTCGTATGATAGGTCAAGACCTCAATGAAAAGTTACAGTTATTGACTACGACACTTGACTATTCTCATCTTAACGATATCGATCTGGTGATTGAATGCGGATTTGAAGAGCTTTCCACCAAGAAAGAAATTTTCAGTAAGATAGATAGAGAATGCAAACCAGGGGCCATACTCGCAATAAATACCTCTACTCTGGATATAAACGACATAGCCAGCCAAACAGACAGAGCTGAAGATGTCATTGGAATGCATTTTTTTGCCCCGGCTAATAGAATGAAACTGCTGGAAATCGCCCGCACAGAAAACACCTCTGATGCAGTCTTGGCAACGACCATGGATCTAGCCATTACCCTCAAAAAAATAGCTGTTGTAGTAGGCGTTTGTTTCGGGTTTGTTGGTAACAGAATGTTCCTGCCATATCTTCGTGAGGCACAACTTATGGTGCTGGAAGGCGTATCACCCGCACGTATAGATAAACTTGCCTATGACTGGGGAATGGCAATGGGGCCATTCGCTGTGATGGACATGTCTGGCTTGGACGTATTTTTCAGGATATATAAACAATTCGATGATATGCCAAACAAGTATTGTTACTTTCCGTTATCAAATGTGCTCTATGAAAAAGGTAGATTGGGCATCAAATCCAAAGCCGGGTTTTTCAAGTATCAAGATCGGGAGCCAGTAGAAGATCCGGAATTAGCAGAGATTGTCCAAAGGCATGCAGAAAAAAATCATATCATTAGAAGGGATATTAGTGATAACGAAATCATAGAACGACTAATGTTTGCTATGATCAATGAAGGCGCCCTGATACTGGAGCAAGGTATAGCCCAGAGGCCAGGTGATATTGACGTAATATTCACAAATGGTTTTGGTTTCCCGCGCTACCGAGGTGGTCCTATGTGCTATGCTGATATGATTGGAATCGTGAATATTTATGAGGGTGTTTGCAAGCTTCGCCAACAATACGGTGAAGCACTTTGGACACCATCAGTATTACTGCAAGACCTTGCTGAAAAAGGCGAGTCATTCACCAAATTAAGTTGAGTTAAATAAAAACAAGTCAGATAGTTAACCATTGGCGGAGCCGATTATTAGTATATTAACAACAGTTTTAATATTATTTATAGGTGCCACCTTACTTGCATATTTCAGAGCAGGTTTGGTTGTGTCAGCATTTGCCAGTGCGGTTTATCTGGTTATTTATTTATTTTTTGGTGTCCCTTCTTTTATTCTTCTAATCATCCTGATTGTTCCGAGTATTATCCTTGGTTTATTGTCCCAGGATAATATTAGAAGAACCTGGTTTACTTCCCCTTTGTTTAGTTGGTATAAAAAGGTATTACCTACAGTTTCCGAAACGGAGCAAGTTGCAATAGATGCCGGGACTGTATGGTGGGAAGGTGAAATATTTAAGGGTAATCCACAATGGGAGATTCTATTAAATGCAAGTAATGTCAGTCTGACAGAGAGTGATCAGGCTTTTATCGATGGACCGGTAGAAGAACTTTGTAACATGGTGAACACATGGGAAATAAATTTCAACCATGCAGATATCCCTGAAGACATAGTTAATTTTATTAAAAAGAATAAATTTCTTGGACTTATTATTCCAAAAAACTACGGAGGCTTGGACCTTTCGCCTGTTGCCCAGGTAGCAGTGCTGACGAAAATATTCAGTATTGGAAGTGTGGTAGGAAATTTTATCAGTGTCCCCAATTCATTGGGTCCCGGAGAACTGTTGGTAAAGTACGGCACAGAAGATCAGAAAAAACATTATTTACCCCGCTTAGCAAATGGTGAAGAATTACCCTGTTTTGCCTTGACTGCTCCATTGGCAGGCTCAGATGCAACCTCCATACCCGACACAGGGACAATATGTAAAGGCAAATGGCAAGGTAAGCAGATTACAGGTATGCGCTTAAATATTAATAAGCGATATATCACCTTAGCCCCTGTTGCCACATTGATTGGTTTAGCATTTAAGTTAAAGGACCCTGACCATCTTATCGGGGAAAAAGATGATTACGGAATCACCTGTGCCTTGATACCCAGGGAAACTGCAGGTCTGGAGATAGGTAGACGGCACTATCCTATTGGAGATCCCTTTCTAAATGGACCTATCAGGGGTAAGGACATTTTTGTACCGCTGGATTTCATTATTGGTGGTCAAGAGATGGCGGGGCAGGGTTGGCGTATGCTGATTGAATGCCTGTCCACAGGTCGCGCGATTAGTCTACCCACCATTTCCAATTCTATTGCTAAAAATGCCCTTGCGGCTACCGGTGCCTACAGCAGGATACGCAGGCAATTTGGGTTACCTATAGCGGAATTTGAAGGGGTACAAAAGCCATTGGCTAGAATGGCCGGTTTCACTTATATCATTAATGCTGCAACCATTCAGACCGCCAACGCAATTGCTGCAGGCGCCAAGCCTGCAGTAGCCGCTTCTATCCTGAAATACCATTGTACCGAGATGGCAAGGACGATTATTAATGATGGCATGGATATTCAAGGCGGAAAGGCAGTAATGAAAGGTCCAAAAAATATGTTATCTGCAGCATATGAATCGGTTCCCGTGGCAATAACTGTGGAGGGGGCCAATATCATGACCCGTAGTTTGATGATATTTGGTCAGGGGGCGATTCGATGTCACCCTTACGTGTTGAAGGAAATGCTGTTGGCAGATCGCGAAGGTGAAGATGCGATAAAGGAATTCGATGAATTATTATTTTCACATATGGGCAATACCATTAGCAACAGTGGCCATGCCATGGTTGATGCATTGACTGGATCAATTTTTAATTGTAGCAATGTAAGTACAACAACAAAAAGACATTACCAGCATGCGACACGTCTTAGTGCGGCGTTTTCTTTAGTTGCTGATGTGGCTATGTTGTCCATGCAGGCGTCCCTGAAAAAACACGAAATGATTTCCGCACGCCTTGGTGACTTGTTAAGTACACTGTACCTGGTGAGTATGGTACTTAAACAGTATGAGGATCAGGGTGCCCCAAAGGAACTTAGGCCCGTAATTGATTGGGCCTGTCATTATCTGTTTCACCAATATCAAAATGCCATGATAGAAGTGCTTAATAATTTGCCTAACAGACTTGCTGCCTGGATATTAAAACCTATAATATTTCCTCTGGGAAGACACTATGATATGCCAGCGGACAAGCTGGAATTGAAGATAGCCAATCTTGTCACCCATAATACAGATGTGAGAACGGGAATGATTGCGGGAATTTATCTGACTGCAGCCGAGAATAATCAGGTGGGATTATTGAATGAACTCATATCAATTGCAGACGAGCTTGAACCACAGATTAAAAAAATGCGAAAGGCAGTCAAACAGGAGACTTTACCCGATGTCATGGGAATGGAACTGATAGACATGGCGGAAAAAAATAAAGTAATTTCAATCGAAGAAGCAGAGCAATTACGAGATTATGATAAGAGAATGATGGATATTATCAATGTGGATGACTTTGAATTTGCTGAGTTTAGCAGGACAAAAAATAAATAAGTTACAAGGCTTATTATTATCATGACAGGTAAAAAGGAATTGCAGGAAATGTTGGATTTTGCAATATCTATTACTACCTCATCTGGGGCTATTGCCAGGAGATATTTCCGTACTTCTTTGGATGTACGCAGCAAGTCTGCGCACGATTATGATCCTGTAACCGAGGCTGATCGCAATATTGAAATATATCTGCGCAAAAAAATACATCAACAATATCCGAATCACGGCATTATTGGTGAAGAGCAAGGTGTTAAAAAAGGCACTCGATACACCTGGGTTATTGATCCTATAGACGGTACCCGTGGATTTATTTCGGGTTCCCCAATGTGGGGTAGCTTACTCGGTCTAATGGAAAATAAACGTCCTGTTTTGGGATTAATGCATCAGCCATTTATACGAGAAACATTTTATGCAAGCTCCGCGGGCGCATGGTGGAAAGAAGGGAAAAATATATCAAGGCTGAAATCGCGAAATACTGCTGAAATAGGTGATACCATACTTTATTGCACGCATCCCTCAATGTTCTCAAGTAAAAAAGAACTCAAGGCGTTTAATCTTGTGGAGAAGCAATGTCGCTATTCACGTTATGGCGCTGACTGTTATGGTTATTGTTTGCTTGCTGCTGGATATGTAGACATTGTAATTGAAGCAGGTTTAAAAGCGTATGATATAATTCCATTAATCCCCATCATAAAAGCCTCTGGTGGTGTGATTACAGACTGGCAAGGAAAGCAACCTCTAAAAGGTGGAAGGGTGATTGCTGCAGCAAATAAAAAATTACATCGCCAAGCAATATCATTACTTAACTCTATTTAAATGCAGGAGATAAAATGACTACTCCAGTAATCGCGCAAAAAGCCCCGATCCCAATAGAGATAGAGACAGGAAAAAGTTATTTTTGGTGTTCATGTGGAAAGAGTAACAATCAACCATTTTGTGATGGTTCACATGAGGGCTCAGGCTTTACACCAGTAAAATATGATGCAACGGAGACCGTCACCAAGTATTTTTGTGCCTGTAAACATACCGATTCACAGCCATTGTGTGATGGTAGTCATAGTAAGTTAGACTGAATTTATCGAAAGAGTATTTATTCCCGGATTATTGTACGGCAATAATAGCATCCGCCAGATAATCAACATTTTCAGGACTGATGCCTGCGATGTTTATGCGACTACTGTTTACCATGTAGACACTAAACTCTGACTGTAACCGTTGTACCTGTTCCACAGTTAATCCCAGAATAGAAAACATCCCATTTTGTGAATTGATAAATTCATAATCTATACTTGAACCTTTACGCACCATAGCCTCAGTGAAAAGTACGCGCAGGGAGTTGATGCGGGATTGCATTTCCTCCAGTTCAGCTTCCCAATTCAATTTCAGATCAGAGTCACTGAGGATCATGCCCACCAGAATGGCACCGTGTGCAGGGGGAACGGAATATAGCCTGCGTGCAACGGATTTCATATGGGTCCAGGCCGCCTCTGAAGAGGCTTTTTGTTCAGTTACTATCATTGCCGCACCTACCCTATCTCGGTACAAACCGAAATTTTTAGAGCAGGAATAGGCGATAATTATCTCTGGAACCTTTGAGACCAGGTAGCGCATTCCTTCCGCATCTTTATCAAGTCCATTGCCAAGACCCTGATAAGCGAAATCTACAAAAGGCATAAATCCATTTTTTTCTGCAAGTCTGGCAATTTCCTGCCAGTGTTCAAAACTTAAGTCTGCACCACTAGGGTTATGACAACACCCATGTAATAACAAGGTATCCTCTTTACCAAGTTTTGAGATCTGGTCCATCATTTGATCTGTACGTATAACATGGTTTTCGCCATCGTAATAAGGATAGTCACTGATAGTAAGACCCGCGGTTGCTAGTAGTGGAGTATGGTTAGGCCAGCTGGGATCGCTTACCCACACATGCGCACCTTCTTTCCAGCCATTTATGACCTCACCGGCCACTCGTAGTGCCCCAGATCCCCCGGGTGCCGAAATCGCGCGGGATCGACCGTCTTTTATGGCAGGGTGGTCTGCACCCAAAATCAATGATTGGATGGTTTCACAAAATAACGGATCGCCTTCAATGCCGGTATAGGTCTTGCTGGTTTCATTCTCAAGTTTAAGAGTTTCTGCACATTTGATGGCATCAAAAACAGGAGCTATACCATCTATATTTTTATAGACACCCGCGCCTAAATCTATCTTTTTAGGATTTTTATCATTTTTATACGCCCCAACCAAACCCAGGATAGGATCATCTGCAAGCTTTTCGAACGTATCAAACATGGAGGCTCCGTAATCATTTAGTACGTACAGATCTGGTCTGTACAAGGGCATAATAATACACTAAATTCAGTAAGGAATGTTACGATAGATTCGCTAGTTGAAGACAAAAATTTAATGATTAATTGATAGATACCAGTTATGGGATTAGAAAAATTTAAAGAACAATATCCATTCGTCATCAAGGAGAAAGTCCAGTGGGGAGAATTGGATGCCTTTTTGCACGTTAATAATACAGTTTACTTTCGTTATTTTGAGCGTGTGCGGTTTGCCTATTTTGAAGAGTTTGGACTACTAGAGAATTTCACCGACACCGGTATAGGTCCAATACTGGCCTCGACCCAATGTCGATTTCGTACTGCCTTGGAATATCCCGATACGATTTATATTGGTACCTATATAACCAATCTTGAAGAAGATCGGTTTCTGATGAAGTATGGAATATATAGCGAAAATCAGGATTTACTGGCGGCAGAAGGTGATGGATTTATTATTTATTTTAACTATAAAAAGAAGGCAAAAACGTTGATGCCTGATAGGCATTTACTCGCCCTAAAGAAAGATTTCGCTTAACCCATATCGATTATCATTTAAAATGATGAATAAACTTATCGATAAAATTAAAGCAGAACTAGGTGAATCGATAATTCTCACAGGCGATGATGTAGAACAGCGATATGCGGTAGATTGGAGTCGTGAAAACCCACATTTACCAGAGGTGGTATTACGCCCCCGATCAACACAAGAAGTTAGCACGATACTCAAATTATGTAACGAAGCGGGTCAGCAGATAGTCACCCAGGGCGGTATGACGGGCCTGGCAGGTGGTGCGACACCACGACCAACTGAATGGGCACTGTCTTTGGAGCGTTTAAATGGCGTGGTTGAGCTGGATACAGAATCTCTGACCTTGACGGCCAGGGCGGGAACGCCCCTTGAACGACTACAAACCGCTGCACGGGATGCGGGATTAATGTTGCCTTTGGATCTTGGTGCTAGAGGGTCTTGTACCATCGGAGGCAATGTTGCAACCAATGCGGGGGGCAATCAGGTTATCCAGTATGGCATGACCAGATCACTGGTACTCGGTCTTGAAGCGGTCATGGCAGATGGAACAATTATTTCATCTAAAAATAAGTTGCTAAAGAATAATACAGGATTTGATCTCAAGCATTTATTTATCGGTAGCGAAGGGTCTTTAGGTGTTGTAACCGAAGTTGTACTGAGATTGTTTCCTGCAAATTCATCCAGGCAATCCGCACTCTGTGGCGTATCTAGTTTTAAAAATGTGGTCACTTTATTACATACAATGAAACGACGCTTACCCGTAATCAGTTCGTTCGAAGTCATGTGGGAAAATTATTACCGGTATGCTATTGAGAATGTCGAGCACACCCGAGACCCATTTCAGGACCGGCATGCATACTACGTCCTGCTAGAATCTGACGGAAACGACCCGGAACAGGACGAACAAACATTTCAATCAGCATTATTTGAAGAAATCGAAAATTGCATAATCAAGGATGCAATCCTTGCCCAATCGCTACAGGACAGGGGAGATTTCTGGTTAATTCGCGACGCGGTAGGTGAAATTTTGCGTTTGTTTAAGAACAAAGCAAATTTTGATATCGGCATCCCATTAAACGAAACGGCATCCTGTATGGAGGAAATAGAAACCACCTTGAAGGCTAAATATGGGGATCTAACCTATATGGTATTTGGCCATTTAGGCGATGGAAACCTGCATGTGATTGCGACCACAGGAGACAAGCAGGACACTCAGGATATTTACGATATTGTTTATAAAATTACCGGCGAGCATCATGGTGCAATTGCGGCAGAACATGGTATTGGGATGTTAAAAAAACCCTGGTTACATCTATCAAGGACCGAGCAGGAAATAGCATTAATGAGACAACTGAAACAGGCACTAGACCCGAAGAACATTCTAAATCCGGGTAGAGTGATATAAGCACACTCATCAGTCTGTGATCAGAAGCAGTTCCTTGTGAATATATTGGTGTCTACCAATTAATCCCTAGCTATTAGCTTGGGAAGCTGATTAACAGCAAAGTCGCCATCGATGATATATTGACTAAGTAGTGATGGCAGGTGAATGAAAGTATCCTGAATTTTGTCAATCGACAAATTTAAACATCTGAGGAGAGTAAGTTGAAAATTCAAAGTTATGTATTTGGTGAGTGGGTTACCGGGTCAGGGGATGGCCAGGAAGTCTTTAATGCAATTAATGGAGACTCTATCAGCTTCGTTTCGAGTAATGGAATTGATTTTAAACAGGCCCTTGAATATGGACGCCAAAAAGGGGTCGAGGGACTTCGTCAATTGACCTTCCATCAACGGGCCGACATGTTAAAAGCCCTTGCCAAACATTTAACGGAACATAAAGA
>CAUZRI010000054.1:0-8897 GCA_963582285.1 Gammaproteobacteria bacterium
CGGACGGCTGCCTGAAAGTCTAGTTCTGCGCGCCGAAGTTGTTCAGCTCCGTCAGTTAAAATACTGACAATTTGAGATTCTTCATCAAAAGGTCCTTCCAGTAAGGCATGAAACATCTCTTCAACGGATCTGGATCGAATGACACTATTTAGAATTAATCTTTCATATCCTTGTGCATACATGGAAAAGCTTTTGCTCGCTCGTAATGTCCCGGCGTTATAAAGTGCCGCATATTTAATTCTATTGTTTGTTGCCTGGTCACCCATGGTAGACAGTGCGAGATAGGTTTCTTCAATATTTACATCATCATTTTGTATATCTCGGGCGAGGGAATTATATTGTTGTAACTCAGTAGACGACCAAGCATCAGGGAAGATATTCAGTATGAATACACTAACTGCAAGTACTATTAAAACAGATGCATACGACATGACTATCGGCTGTTGTCCTATTCGTTGCCTGAAATTTGGTTGTTGTTCAATATGTAACCTGGATTCTGTGACGCAAGATGAGAGACTGTCGCCCAGTACTGATTTCAATTTCTTTACATCAGCATCCGTAGGATCAGCCGTTTGATAGTTCTCAAGTAGTATTTCTCTGGCCGTTATCGTAATAGCCTTCCAGACTTCATCATCAGGGTCGTCTCCTGACCAAAATGCCTCCGGCGTTACGTTAGTTTGAACATATAATAATCGGGTAAATATTTGCTCGTAATTCAATAGAGCCGTTCGATTATCTAATGAGGAATTTTCCATGGCAGTAAATACTCGCCACAGACGCTCTTCCTCAGTAAGTTCCATCACCATACGCCTTCGTCCAAAATGCCATAGTATGAACGCAGCAAAACACAGCAACAGGATACCTCCACTCGCCATGATAAATTGTCGTAATCCTTCTGCGTTATTCAATTCACCTTTGATGGTAAGTAGATCTACACCCTCCATACTTAGTGGATAATAAGCAGCCATGTGAACTATGGGTGGTCGAATAACCAGCGAATAGATATTGTCATCCACAGCATTCGCCAAACTGTAATACAGTGTAAAAGGATCTATGCGATAAGATTTTTGAGGTTCTACTCTGACGCCTTGTAATTCAAAATCAAGTAGATATTCCGTTACGCCATCTCCATGTTGTATCGTGGTTTCGGTGGCATTCCGTTGTTCAAGTGGAAAAAAACTCATTCTTCTGTGTAGACTTTCAAGGTCTGGGATAACTTTATTTGCTCGATATAATACTCGAACCTGTTGTTTGATTACCGCCCCGATTTGGTAACTGGGTTGATCAAAATTTGCCCATGCAGCAATATCCTGGTCTTCAGTCAGGGCTTCAATTTTATTAGAGGTATGGTCAAAAAAATTACCAGGCGTAGCGGTCATTGACGCAACTATGACAACACCACAAAGCAACAGCACTACTGCTGAGCAAACCCCTGAAGATGCAATCGGGTGCACGCGGATAATTTTCAATGCTTTCATTTAATCAATCTCTTATTAATATGTCATGAACCAGTTAACTTAACTGGCCATGCTTTTAAATATATTTAAATACTATTTCAGACATGTATATCTACATAGCGAATCCAATAGGGCGGAATAGATCAGCATGTAATTATTTAATTTTCTTTTTGACATTAGGCTTAAGCGATCTGGAATTCCATTTCATACTATGATTTTTTTTTATTAAATAAAATATTTTGGACTGACTAGCACACAATCCGCTTTTTTTAGTATTTAAACCATGTAATATTTTAAATAATGATTCAATGTTAAATAACCTAATTGCAGGTATGTCTTGACCTCACTTGCACATTAAATTATTTAACAATAATTAACTTATTACATTGAGCCTGGTTGCCAATTTTCGACCTGGTATATAATTTTATCTCCAACCACGGTCATCAGTATTTTGTTATCTTCAATCTCCGCTACCGGAACTGAAAAGTAATCCTTATCTATCACAACAAAATCAGCAAGGTTACCAGGTTCAAGCGTTCCGGTAACATTCTCGGCAAACAACGGTGTGGCAGGTAATGCAAGTCCTAGCATTATCAATGCAAGTAACCGGATAAATACAGACAATTGACTCATTAGTGTTTCCCTCTCATTTTTTCAAGACTGTCCTCTTACTTGTTATGTCATGTGTATCCGCTGTAGTGAATATTGCCTTATTCATTGCGGCAGGTATAGATTTTCTGCTTAACAGACACTGCGTAATATTTACCTGATGGTAATTTGCGGTTGCCATTCAGAATCCTGATAGACAATCAAATCACCTACAACATTCAATATCACTTTATTATCCAGCAATTGCTCTTTAGGCATTGTGAAATAATCTTTCTCTAACACAACAAAATCCGCCAGTTTTCCAGGTTCCAGACTCCCTGTCATGTCCTCTGCAAACAACCATTCTGCAGCCTTGCTTGTGTATAGGCGAAGTGCAGTGGCACGGCTGACAGCTTCCTCCGGCATGACGATAATCCCCGCCTCTACAGGATCATCTGAGTCCCGTATCCGCCTGTTAACAAAAAGATCAAAGGCATTAAAGTAAAGGTCCGGCTGCATATCGCCGCCGTGTTCTCCCACCACATTGACCCCTGCTTCCAGCAGGGTCTTGGCCGGTGCCAGAAACTCCATCCCTTCCGGTCCATAGCGTTGGACCTGGGCTACAGATGCGGCCACATCATTGGGCGCAATGGGGACATAAAAATTGAAGTCTTTCATGATCTCGATAACGTCAGGCATCTTGCCGATGGCACCACCATGGGCAAAGCCAATGCGCAATGCGCGGATATCGTCCATGCTCATGTTTGCATCCTGGCGGGCTTCATCTATCCACTGGGAATGAAGTCGAAAGGCATTACTGCCAAAAGAGTGCATACTGAATAGACGCCAACCGGAACTTATGGCAGTTTTCAGGATCCGGTTAATTCTGTATGCCTCACCTGTCATGCACATCTCTCTGTCTTTAAGCATATCCGGACCAGGAAGGTCGTCATCGAAACAAGCGACACGTCTGGAATCACCAGCACCGCCATCGGTTATCCCCATGGGCCAGAACCAGGGATTCGCCTGTGGTGAACTAACATGGGCCCCCAGTAAATTCACAATCTGCGGTCCAGCTGGATAAATTAATGGGCTTCTGAGCATTTCATACCCGTAACCAAAACGTACTGGTAACCGGCCTTCTTCTCTTAGTAGCTTATAAAATCCACCCACAGATCTACCTTGTTCAATACTGGACGCGATCATGCTAATCCCGGCCCTGGCATAAGCTAACAAGGCCTCTTTAAGCATTAGGTTATACATGGTTTGTGGAATACGGTTTGGGAACATCTGTAGGTCCCAGGCATCTCGAAAGGTCTCGGTTATGATACCTCGAGTACCAGAGTCATCTGCCAGGGAAACATAATCATTGGATGCTAAAACAAAACCAGGCCATGCATCCAACGTTAAATCATAGGCTTTTTGATTCATCAGCCCGGCACGGTGACTACAATGGTGTCCGTGATGGGGTCCATCGTCTGCCCAGGCACAACCCATATGGGCATGTTCAGCCTCAGCTAAATCCATTGCTACATTATTTTTAAACATGGAATATTCAAATGGATTTCCGGCCAAAAGTAGATTTTTGTTTTCAGCTGACTTGTTCTCTCTCGCAGCCTGAGGAGCTTTTAGAACCTGGCTTAGACTTTTTCCATCAGCGGCAAGTGAAACGCGAACTACTACATGTTCCTGTCTTACGATGCTTTGACCTGTGCCACTACCTAATGTAGCCGGATTGTCAGGAATGGCGCTAGTGACCATATCCATAGTTAAATAGTTGTCATAAATGCTCTTGGTAAGTGATCCAATATCTGGATAGTCGGTTTCCTCGTTGGGGATCAAATAAACATGAATCCATTCATCTTTTTGCGGTGGATTTTCACCCAGTATTTGTTTAATTTTTGCCAGAGTCGCTGAGCCCTGCTGTTCAATCATAACTGCCATATGAATGCCGGGGGCCCATGAGTAAGCATCGCGTTCATCTGAAAAAAGCTCCACGCTATTCATGGTGCTTTCCGGATGAACATGGGTTTCGATAAATCCTGGCACTACAACCTTACCTTGCATATCCAGGATTCGGGTTCCAGATTTAACCAGTTGTAAGATTTCGTTGTTTGTTCCCATTGACAAAATCTTGCCTTCTCGTATTGCCATGGCCTCAACAACCGTACCTGGGTCGGGGGATAACATTTCCTTATTGTCCATGGTGTAGATCTTGGCATTCGTAATGATGGTATCTGCCAACAAAACTTCCTGCGCATGAGCCTTGAGTGAAAAAGCAGCCAATAGCACAAGTAAGGATATGATCATTTTAATAATGGGTGACTTCATCGAATTCTCCTGTGAAAAATTATATTAACCTGACGACATCCATACTGATGGGGATGGAAGGTTATTCCAGTAAAAGGCTATCATCAGGACGGTGTGAATACAAATAAGGAAGGTTCATAATAAGTTATTGAAATTAATAACATTAAAATTGATATTACAAATTATTTGAGAAATGAATCTTTGCGTATAATACGGCTATTTATCCAGCAAGCGTCTCATCCAAACGGAAATATTTGACGTTTAGTCAAAGCCCTTTAAAGCCATGGCCACGGCACGAAATATAGCTCGACCCTTATTCAGAGTCTCCTGCCATTCATTTTCCGGAACCGAATCATGCACGATTCCACCACCAGCCTGTATATATAAGGTGTCATCCTTTATAACAGCAGTTCTTATAGCAATTGCCGTATCCATATTATCGTCCCAGGAGATATATCCCACTGCGCCGCCATATATACCACGTTTAATTGGTTCGAGTTCATGAATGATCTCCATAGCTCGGATCTTCGGCGCACCGGAAAGGGTGCCTGCGGGAAAAGTTGCTTTGAGAACATCCAGGGCTGAACAGTTATCCTTTAGTTTGCCGGTAACATTGGAAACAATGTGCATCACATGGGAATACCGTTCGATCACCATTTTGTCTGTTACCTGTACACTGCCCGTTTCAGCAATTCGTCCAACGTCATTTCTACCTAAATCAATCAACATTAAATGTTCTGCCAATTCTTTTGGATCGGCGAGCAAATCTTTTTCAAACTCTCTGTCTTCCGTTTCATTTTCCCCCCGTGGACGCGTTCCGGCTATGGGACGAACGGTTACTATATTGTTTTCAAGTCTAACCAGGACTTCTGGTGAAGCGCCAACTACATGAAACTCGTCCAGATTCAGATAATACATATAAGGTGAAGGGTTACTACTTCGCAAAGCCGTGTACAAGTTGAATGGGTCACTCGTAAAAGGTATGGACATACGTTGTGACAATACTACTTGCATAGCGTCGCCCTCAATAATGTAATCCTTAATTGATTTGACAGCCTTGAAATAGTCCTTTTTTTTGAAATCAAATTCAAAATCTGTTTCATCGATATTTAGTGGATCAGGATTAGGCTGGTCAGGCAGAGGTGATAATAATTTATTTGCTATTGTGTCAAGTTTGTTTAAAGCAGATTGGTATGCGTCATCATCGGCTGGATCAGCATGCACTATGATTTGAATTTTGTGGGATACATTATCAAACACGACAACATTTTCAGTCACCATTAGCAAAATTTGTGGTGTTTGTAGAGGGTCATGTTTATCGTCTTTTTGTAATCGAGGCTCAATATATTCAATGCTGTCATAGGCAAAATAACCTACCAGACCACCGCTAAACCTGGGTAATTCAGTTAGAACCGGCGTGCGGTACTGTTGCTTGAATTTTTCAATCTCGTTAAATGGATCGTCAGTATTTATTTCATGAACAGTTTCACCATTTTTCTTTACCGTAACAATGGAATTACTAACAGTGAGTATTGTATTAGATGGTAGGCCGATGATGGAATATCTGCCCCAGGTCTCTCCACCTACTACGGATTCCAGTAAACAAGAATACGGTGCGTCTGCAAGTTTTAAGTATGCACTAAGTGGAGATTCAAGATCCGCGAGGACTTCTTTTACAACGGGGATATGGTTATAACCCTGATCAGAAAATGATTGGAATTGTTCAGCGCTAACAAGTGACATTATTAAATACCTGAATTACGACATCAAACTTTATTCAGTTCATCATGCATTGCCTGAATTGTCGCCTTGTAGTCTTTGCTGCCGAATATAGCTGAGCCTGCAACAAAGGTGTCAGCCCCTGCCTGGGCAATTTCACGAATATTATCAATTTTTACGCCACCATCAATTTCAAGGCGAATATCACGACCCGAACTATCAATTATCTCCCTCGCATCTGCCAGCTTCGACAAAGTTGAAGGTATGAAATTTTGGCCACCAAAACCTGGGTTTACAGACATCAGTAAAACCATATCGATCTTGTCGATTACATGATTAAGATAATCAAGAGGCGTTGCCGGGTTAAAAACCAGTCCTGCTTTGCACCCGGAATCGTGTATCAATTGCAACGACCTGTCTATATGTTCAGATGCTTCAGGATGAAAGGTTATATAATCCGCACCGGCCTCGGCAAACTCGGGGATGATACGGTCTACTGGTTTCACCATAAGATGAACGTCAATCGCTGCGCTGATCCCATAATCTCTTAAACATTTGACGATGACCGGACCAAATGTCAGATTTGGTACATAATGGTTATCCATAACATCAACATGTATCAAATCGGCCCCTGCATTTACAACCGATGCAACTTCTTCTCCGATCCTTGAAATATCAGCGGATAATATGGATGGTGCAATGGCAAACTTTTTCATGTGATGTTAAATAAAACCTAGTCTAGACTCAGATGTCCGCACTTTACCTGATCAGCCATTCCATAGCCAATATCTATGCCTAAAAGTCTCGTGTTTTATAGATTATGTAGACTTGTGGCAAGACGACATTTATTGCAGGATAATAGCTCTATATGAAAAATATGTTCTATTGAATGGGTCAGGGCGATGAAGCAGACAACAATACTGTTTATCGCAATTTTATCTCTAATTTCCCAAAAGGTAAGTCACGCTGAGGGAACTTACGAGGAAGAGATAGTAATTCGCCTGGTAAAGACTCATGTTTCCAGCGGGACAGTCTGGCTGGGAGATGGTAAAAATACCTTCCTTAGCTTGTATGAGGAACCTGCTGACCCAAAATCCAACAAGGCAGTAATACTTTTACATAGCATGGGTATGCATGCTGACTGGCCAGAAATAATGTCTCCATTGCGTAAGCAATTTCCAGTACTGGATTGGGCAACATTATCAGTACAATTACCATTATTAGATCCACAGGAGAATCATGCTGATTATGGTAGTACGTTTACTAATGCAAACAATAGAATTAGATTAGCTGTTCGTTACCTGCAAAACAAGGGCTACTCGAATATTGTAATGATCGGTTATAGTTTTGGTGCAACTACTGCCATCAATTATCTTACTAACGTTAAGTCATCTATCAAAGGACTGGTGGGGATTAGTATGCAAACTCATCAGTTTTTGAAACCGAAATATAATTTAATTAATGAATTATCAAAAATAAGTATTCCAATACTGGATATTTACGCAAATAAGGATTTTACTGGTGTATTAAAGTTAGTTCATGATAGAAGGCTAGCTGCAAATAAAGCAGGAAATAATTATTACGAACAGGTTGTTGTTGATGATGCAGATCATTATTTTACCGGTAAAGATAAAGAGCTGATCCGTCATATCAGTGTATGGTTAAATCAGTTAATACCAGATTCAGTATATAATAATGAATAAGTTAAATTAAATTATATAAATGAGGCATATATGGATCACGATGTAGAGGAGATCGATAGCGAGATACAGTTACCCGATAAAGATGCCAGAAATTGGGCAATGATATGTCATCTGGCGGGCTTGGCAGTTTTTGTCTTCCCATTTGGCGGTAATGTGCTTGGTCCATTAATTGTTTGGGCAATTAAAAAAGATGACCATCAATTTATTGATGATCAAGGCAAAGAGGCATTGAACTTTCAGTTAACCATGACAATTTGTTTAATTATTTCAGCTGTACTCATAATTGTATTGGTAGGATTCTTCTTCCTCTCCATATTGTGTATCTATATGGTTTTCATGATCATTATCGCCTCAATAAAAGCCAATGATGGAATCAATTATCGTTACCCGCTGACGATACGCTTTTTTCAATGACACTTAATCCTGATTCGTATGAAATTGATTAATGATTTACTGAATGAATACGGAGAAAGTCACCAAAATCCTGTAAACAAGATAATTCACTGGGTTTGTGTACCATTTATTGTTTACAGCCTGCTTGGATTAATATGGTTAATTCCTTTTCCGAAAATTTTCAACACATTGCCGGTGTTAATAAACTGGGCAGTCTTATTAGTAGCTTTATCAATGATCTATTACGTACTGGTATCAAAAAAATTAGCGATGGGGATATTGCTGATTTTTTTAATAATGTTATTTTCAATTTACGGGCTTACACAAACTGGTATTTCATTATTGAAATTATCCACCGTAGTTTTTGTTCTTGCCTGGATAGGTCAATTCATCGGACATAGCATAGAGGGGAAGCGCCCTTCTTTTATAAAGGACATTCAATTTCTCCTCATCGGACCTTTGTGGTTATTGTCTTTTATGTATAAGAAGCTTGGGATTTCTTATTAGGTAAGGGTGAGAAGTAAAGATCTCGCCGAAGGTTATGCCCGATTTCTGAGTGCAGGAATGACGGGAGGGAAAAAAGCTTACCTAATACATAAAATAATGAGCCAAAATCTTGTCACACCTCACACCTCACACCTCACACCTCACACCTCACACCTCACACCTCACACCTCACACCTCACACCTCACACCTCACACCTCACACCTCACACCTCACACCTCA
>CAUZRI010000055.1:0-8847 GCA_963582285.1 Gammaproteobacteria bacterium
ATGATTTTCCCTGATATGGAGGAAAATAAGAAGCACTGATTGTGATGGGTTAGGTGTGAGGGGTGAGGAGTATGGAGATAAATCTATTTCTGTACAAAAGTATAATGTCATTCTGGCTCTAGAAAAGGCGCTTGAAGCCTTGGTTTGAACTATCTGCCAGTATCAAATGGAAAAATATGATCAATTATCGAAATCAATATGCTTATTAATAACTGAATTTCTGGAGAGGCAAAACTAACGAGATTATATCTTTGTTCACTACTCGCTCCTCTAACCTCTTCACTACTGCCCCCTAACACCTCACGATTTGATATACTAATGACTGAATCTGGGGGGATTTTTTGTTTTGAACATTACTAAAATATTAAATCGAATAGGATATGTCGGCCCACTGCATGTAAATCTGAAGGTCCTGTCTAACCTACAGCATGCGTATTTATGTACTGTCCCCTTTGAAAACCTTGATATCCATGCCAATATAAAAATCATCCTCGATGAAGATCTGTTTTATAAAAAAATTGTCGAAAATAATCGAGGTGGGTTTTGCTACGAGAGTAATTCTCTATTTTATGAGCTGCTAAAAGAGATTGGCTTCGATGTATCGATCATTGCCGCGCGGATGATGATAAGCGATGGTATCAGCCCTGGTTATTCACATATGGCCTTGTTGGTTAAATTAGAAGAGGACTATTTGGTGGATGTGGGCAATGGTCAATCGGTACGCGACCCCATGCCTATCACGGGTGATGTTATTTCTCATTCGGAAGGTATCCGCTATAAGGTAGGTGAGTACGGCCACAATGAGTTTGCCCTTTTCCATAGAGAAGATAATACCGAATGGTCACCCCGATTTGTGTTTTCTACCGCACGTCGTCATTTAGAAGAGTTTAAAGTCATGTGCCACTACCATCAAACGTCTTCAGATTCGGTGTTTACCAAACAACGTCTTTGTACCCTGGCCACAGCGAAAGGACGACTCACACTGATAGATAATACCTTTACCATTAATGATGATGGTGAAATAAATACAGAATCCGTTGATTCTGTAGAACAAATGCAAGAAATTTTGCAGAATCATTTTAAGATTAAGATGCATATATCTGATTATTCCTAGGTTCTTAACATACTTGTCATAATTAACCTGAACAATGCCTTCCCAGGTACAACCAAATGGGAGAAAAGACATGGACCATCATCACGTTGATCATTTTATCGCGGCATTTTACTTGTATTTTCTCATCACAGATAAAAACTCAACTAACGTCAGTCGTGAAGAGTTAGAAGAGTTGATCATCGCCATTTATGACACGAAAGGTTAGATAGACTCGTATTTGATTTGATTTAAGTAACGCTGGATTCCGGACAAACGCTACGCATCTTCCAGAATGACGAAAAGGTAGGCACCTGTTTTCCGTGGAGCCCATCGGACTTTTTGGAATGACGAGTAGAAAGTGAAGTTGTCTACTGGATTCTGGCCTTCGCCAGAATGACGAAGTTGCCACTAATGCCATTCTGGCACACGATAAAGCGCTGGCATTCATGGAGCTAATTTTCTGCAAGTTCAACCTCCACGTCATACTGGCGCTTGTGCCCTTGGGTAAAGGCCAGTATCCAGTTATATAATTTCTTCAAACAAATCCCGCCATTCGGGATTCATCTCCTCAATTACCCTTAACTTCCATTTCCTTTTCCAATACTTTATCGCCTTTTCTCGCTGTATAGCTGACTCCATAGTTTCATGCATTTCATACCAGACTAATTTATCCAGTTGATATTATTTTGTAAAACCATCAACGACTTTTTTTTATGTTGCCAGATTCGTTTAGGTAAGTCAGAGGTGACACCAATATACAAGGTGCCATTACAATGGTTGGTGAGTATGTATACACAGGGTTGCCGTTCCATGGCATTCTCCTTATGAGGTTTTTGTCGATTGGATACTGGCAGACGCCAGTATGACGGGGAATCATCAAAGTCATTCTGGCACCCTAGAGAGTACAAGTGCCCTCGGGCATAAACTTCAGCCAGAATCCAGTAATTAAGAATTATATTTCGATGGTTAAAAGATCTCCTTTGGTTTCCAACCAGTCTTTTCTGTCCGATGCACGTTTTTTCGAGAGGAGCATGTCCAGCATGCTGTCTGCCTTGGTTCCTTTATCTAGTGTCAACTGAACTAATCTTCTGGTCTCCCTTGCCATGGTGGTTTCGCGTAGTTGCATGGGATTCATTTCACCCAGTCCTTTGAAGCGCTGTACATTTACTGTGCCACGAATTTTTTCTGCAGCAATCCAATCCAGTTTTCCGGTCATCTCGGCATCATCCAAGGCATAAAAAACTTCTTTGCCCACATCAATGCGATACAACGGTGGCATGGCAACATAGATATGTCCATGCTCTACCAGGGGTCGGTAGTGTTTGAGGAACAAGGCACAGAGTAAGGTGGCGATGTGCAGGCCGTCGGAATCGGCATCCGCAAGGATACATATCTTGCCGTAACGGAGTTGACCGAGTTTGTCTGATCCAGGATCGACCCCTATGGCAACGGTAATATCGTGGACTTCCTTGGAGGATAAGACTTCGGAAGAATCCACCTCCCATGTGTTAAGGATCTTGCCACGTAAGGGCATTACTGCCTGGGTCTCACGATCCCTGGCTTGTTTGGCTGAACCCCCAGCAGAATCCCCTTCCACAAGGAATAATTCAGTCAGGTTAGGGTCTTGAAAGGTACAATCTGCCAGCTTGCCGGGGAGTGCTGGGCCACCGGTGACTTTTTTACGCACCACATTCTTGCTGGACTTTAATCGCTTCTGTGCATGGTTAATAGCAAGCTCGGCGATTCTTTCACCCATATCCACATGTTGATGTAACCACTGGCTGAAGGCATCGTGCACTACACCAGAGACAAAGGAACTGCATTCTCGCGAAGATAAACGTTCCTTGGTCTGCCCGGCGAATTGCGGGTTGTCCATTTTTACAGACAATAAATAGGCGCACCGTTCCCAGATATCTTCTGCCGTAAGTTTCACACCGCGAGGCAGGAGATTACGCAGATCACAAAATTCACGAATAGCCTCTAATAGTCCCTGGCGTAATCCATTTATATGGGTTCCACCCTGTACGGTGGGCACCAGGTTTACATAACTCTCGGTGATGAGCTCGCCCTCTTCCGGTAACCAATGAATGGCCCAATCTACGGCTTCATGTTCGCCGGCGCGTGATCCCATGAAGGGTTCCAGGGGTAATAGTTCCACATCAACCAGAGTCTCAGAGAGATAAGTACTGATCCCTTCTTCATAAAACCATTCTATTTTTTCTTTACCGGATTCAGCTTGCAGTTTTACTGTAAGGCCGGGACACAGCACTGCCTTGGCGCGCAATAAATGTTTTAATTGGGTAAGGGAGATCTTCGTGCTATCAAAATATTTTGGATCCGGCCAAAAATGGAGGGTAGTACCCGTATTGCGTGCACCTACCTTACCTACCACTTCAAGTTTTCCCTTCTTCTCACCGCCGGCGAACGACATGTTATATTCCTTGCCATTCCGTTTGACCCAGACTTCCAGTTTTTTGGAGAGTGCATTGACCACCGAGACACCTACCCCATGCAATCCACCGGAGAAGCGATAATTTTTATTGGAAAATTTTCCACCGGAATGTAAACGGGTCATGATGACTTCCACACCGGATACCTTTTCGCCCGGGTGTTTGTCTACCGGCATACCACGACCGTCGTCGCTGACGCCAATGGATCCGTCTTTGTACAAGGTGACCTCGATTTTTTTGGCATGACCAGAAATGGCTTCATCGACACCATTGTCCACCACCTCTTGTATCATGTGATTGGGTCGGGTGGTATCGGTGTACATCCCCGGGCGTTTACGTACCGGGTCAAGTCCGGTGAGGACTTCTATGTCCGCTGCATCGTATCGATTATTCAACTTCTATAACTCCATTAATTATGGGTCTATTCTAACATGTGATTCGGACCGCCTATAATATAAAGGTTTTCGGTGCTATCCTCACAGGATAAATATTATATGCTGATGCAAACTGCAATCTGCTAATACTCAAATGGGGGGATTACATGAGCAATCCATTCGTTGATATCCAGAAATCACCTATTCCATCAATTAGTCTATGGCTTTTCACACAATCCGGGGCTAATCGTTTAATCCTGACATCTATAACCATAATTCTTCTGGGCGTAATTTCATTAACCCCGGCGCAGTCTCAAGACACATCATTGCTTCCACCAGGACTAATTCAATATGCTAATTATATTTTTACAAATGGCAATGTATTAACCGCGGATACCGATGAAGATTTTACCATCGCCCAGGCTGTGGCGGTGCGTGGCAATCGGATACTCGTAGTGGGATCAGATGCGGAAATTATGCGTTACGCGGGCCCGGACACACGGCACATTGACCTTAGAGGCCGATCACTGACGCCAGGTTTTATTTATTCTAATGCAGATAATGCCCTCCCTGGCGGCGATCTGGTCAAGTTCAGCCAGTGGGGTGGCTATACGCATGAAGCTATCGGGGGTGAAACCATCGATCAGGCCCTGGTTACAATGGCTAAAATTGTTGAGACGGAAGGCAAAATCGGCGTTCCAATCTTTCTCAATCTGCAGGACCAATGGGCGGGCGTTGCCTCACAAGCCTGGGACATCTCCACGCTGGATGAAATTGCACCGGATATTCCTATTGTCGTTTATTTGGACAGCAGTCATACCATAGCCAATACACCCATGATTGAATTAGCAATTGATAGTGGCTTTCCCGTTGATCACGTATCTATTGGTAAAGACAATAACGGTAACTTCAATGGAAAAACAGGCGGTCAGTTCTCAGGTTTTGTGGGGAGAGAGATTCGTCCCTGGCCTGTCCCCAAATGGTTCGACGAGGTGGCATTGCCGAGACTACGTGACATGAACGAAAAGTGGGTGCGTCAAGGTGTCACCGGGACCAACGGCCATGTGACCGGCGTTACCATGACCTCCTTGAACCGACTGTTTCATGAGGGTGATGGTCGCGGTATAAAGATTAGAAATCACGTTGGACTGGATTTTCCACGGCAAAATTTTGAAGCAGAAAAATACTTTAAACGGTTTGGGAATCTGACAGATTTCGAATTGACCGATGATCGGGGGCCGATGGTTTCCGTTATTGGCGTCGCCATGGGGCCATTTTCCGGTGCACCCGATGGGGCATCAAACCTGCTGACCATCGAACCTAAAAAGAACGTAATAAAAGCACTCAGTCCCAATACTAACGGCTGGAATAAATGGACAGGTCAATGGTTTAACGGTCTTTCGTGGGAAGATCTTACCCCGGCGCAACGGGCACAAACGGATTACCATAATGTGATGCTTGCACGTCAACATGGCTATAGTGCAACGGGATGGCACACCATGGGCAGCAAGGCCATTCTGCTGGTGATGCAATTTCTTAAAGACGCGGAAGAGCAAGATAATCTTTATGTTAAAAAATTATGGCGGCCATTTGGCACGATTCATAATATCGACTGGATGCCCGAGAACTACGCCTTCTGGGATGCCCATCCAGAAATTCACGACCTGATCCGCTTCAGTGTCACCTTGCGCGCCGGCCTCGAACAGCGTGATGCCGAACCTCTGGGCCTTAAGAACGTGATAGAACTCATGTACGGTAAGGAAAGCCTGGCACGTATGGCCCCGCTGCATACTTTACGTGAGAAGGGAATTCCATTTCACATAGAAGGAAGTAATCCTGGAAATCGGGGTATCGATTATCCTATGTGGCATCTCTACAAGGCAGTTACAAGGATTGATCAGGATGGGGTGGTAATAGCAGGCGAGGAGGCAATAGATCGTGAAACCGCATTACTGGCATTAACCCGTTGGACCGCACGATACGTAGGTGCTCTGGATGAGTTGGGTTCCATAGAAGCTGGAAAGTTTGCTGACCTGGTTATTTTTGACGGTAATATTATGGAGGATCCCATTGAAGAGGTGCTGAACACGCTGCCAGTGATGACCATGGTTGGGGGTTGGGTAGCTTACGAGGATGCAGAAGGGAATTTGTAGATCGTATTACATTATAAGGAATTATCGTTTTCTATACTGCTGTTACAACATGATATTTTAAGCAGAAATGACTATTAATAAAAAATTATTACTCATTCTGTGGACAATGAATTCAGTTTTCCTGCTTACAGAATTATCTTATGCCAGTGATGAGGCAGACTATTCGGCACCGTACGTCATGTTTGAAAATGGTGTGTTGCTGACTGTTGACCCCACGACTGATCATGCCGTAAATTTTATTTATCCTACACTTAAAGGTTCAGAAGAAACTGCTGAGATTGACAACAATTTAGTTACTCCAGATGAAAAACAAGACTCACCTGCGCGTGAATGACAATTTTTGGTTTTACGGTTATGTTTCTCACGTCATGCTGGACCCGTTCCAGCATCCAATCAATTTATTAGCCGCCCAAAGGGCGGACTATTCATTGGATACTGGCCTGCGCCAGTATGACGGGGATGGGGTTAACACTAGATGATAAGAATTTTCGTTATTTCTAGCTTTCGCTGAATTCCGGATATTCGTTTTGCGAATTCCGGAATAATGGAGGGCGCTTTCACCCAAGGGCACAAGCACCCGTGGAAGCCAATATGACGGTGTAGACCTACTCCTTGTAATCAACAATAAATTCCACCGGAACGGCCACGCCGCCGCCGGGTGCGGGGGTTTGTGCGCCTAACAGGTGGCTACCTGGTGAGTGGGTATCGCGGGGAGTTAATGTGGCTTTTATCTCGGATATGCTGATGTATTCTGTTTTTAATATTTCACCATTAAATAATGCCACGGTCTCTGGCATAAATTCGTCACCGGTAATGGTAATGGTTGTTTCGCTGTTCTCAATGGTGAACGGCGGATTTATATTGGTAATAACAGGTTGCTGATGGTATTGATGCTTACTCACAGTGCCGTGCTGTGGGAAAGGATTCGAATAGTCGGCGTGATAACCTAACGCCACTTCTTTTCCTGCCATGATGAGCCGGTCTATATTTTTGGTATTGGCAATGTTATCTAAAGGATTGGCATTGAGTATTACGATGTCTGCCAGTTTGCCAACTTCTAATGTACCCAGTTGGTCATCCACACGTAGGACCTCTGCTGCCCAACGTGTGGAGGATAATAGTGTATCCATCTCTGAAATACCGGCGTCCACAAATAGCTGCATTTCATGGTGTAATGATATCCCCGGGGTACTGGAAGCCGCGGTATCGGTACCGGAATAAAGTTTGCCACCGGCGTCAACAAAACGTTTAAGGAAGTCCTGAATTTTCGCATAGCCAGCATCCATAGCTTGCTTTAATCCTTTGGTGGGAATGAAATAGGAGTTATTAACAAATACCTGTTCATCATCATTAACGTTTTGCATCGCCAGATCGGCCCAATGGAATTGACTTAGACTCACCAGTTTTTCATTCATGGGGTAATATTGTAATTGGGGATGGGCAAAGAGGCGGAGATCATCCTGTTCAAATTCCGGGGTGCGATTCACAACACCGACCCATTCATGGATCAGGGTGGGATTTAGATACACATCATTATCTATGAGTGATTTGATGACTTCGTCGTAATAACGCTCTTCCATCCATTGATATAACAATGGATGCTTATGGCCCTCCTCCAGGTGCATATTTTCCACTGCCTGCAAGCCTTGACGATTTCGAATCGTGGCCAGGGCGACACCTTCCAGATGTTCTATACCATCTAATTCCACTGCGGCAGAATGCATGGCGTCGTAGGAATGGGCAATGACACTCAATCCTGCACGGTTGGCCTCACGATTAACCGCCCTGAATAAATCCTCCGGGGTATCCTTACCCATGCGTACGCAATTGGCATTGGCCTTGATGTCGGCCACAGCTTGTTTAACTTCACTGGGTTTGCTCGCCGTTGCAAATAAGTTTCGCTG
The DNA here is from genome assembly GCA_963582285.1 of Gammaproteobacteria bacterium. Taxonomy (GTDB): domain Bacteria; phylum Pseudomonadota; class Gammaproteobacteria; order Eutrophobiales; family Eutrophobiaceae; genus Eutrophobius. The sequence goes on from CAUZRI010000055.1 coordinate 7,975, forward strand.
TGCGGCGGCGGCATAGTCCAATGGTGATTCACCGCCAATTCGACCACAAAATAAATATCGCGGGCCGCGTAGCTTGCCAGAGTTCAGGCCTTTTTGTATTGCTGCCTGCCAATAAATACGACTTCCTAAATCAACAACCGTGGTAATTCCGTGAGAGAGAAATAACTCGCCCATGTACCAGTTATAATGAACATGGGAATCAATAAATGATGGCATAATGGTTTTACCACGGGCATCAATCACCGTTGTATTTCGAGGGATATTGCCACGTCGCTGATTGCCAGACCAGATCCGTTCAATGACATCATCATTAATTAATACACTGGCATCACTAACCGGTGCACTACCTGTCATGTCTATCAATGTTGCGTTTTCTATTAGCAAGTATTCCGCACTAACAGAAATACACAAAAATGTTAGAAAGAAACCCGTTATTAATTTTGTCATTTTATATACTCGAACTTATTGAAGACACAAACATATAGTTACGGATAACGTAGGATTTAACAAGTCTGTTATGTGAAATGTCGTAAGAGTGATAAAAATAGGCCGGGGTTAATATTTGGGGGATAGGGGTAACCCTGGCCAGATTCCCAGTTTAGGGGGATGGGATAAATCGGTTATGTCATTTCAATCTAAGTCCTTAATCAGTGTGCTGCGTATATTTTCAGCCACCACGTCTACCGTATGGTCATACGCCGGGTGGTCAATTCCGGCAGCAAGACTAGTACCCTTATTTAAAGCATTAATCATGCCATCCGTTAATTCAAAGCGCATGAAATGCACCGCCGAGGTTTTTTTATCTGTTGATCGTTGTAGATCCTCGTTATATATCGGCATGATCCGGTCAAAACCTTTAACTTGTAACCAGAT
>CAUZRI010000056.1:0-8803 GCA_963582285.1 Gammaproteobacteria bacterium
CTGCGCCTCGACGATGTTGGAACACTGGAACCTGGCAAGCGTGCAGATTTCATTGTGCTAAACGCCAATCCATTAGACAATATCATTAACACACGGCGTATTGAGTCAGTCTATCTGCGAGGTCAAGAAATTAACCGGGAAAAATAACTGTAGGAAATACCAACTTGCGCAGTAATGACAGAATAAAATGCTGAAGTAGTAACGATAAAATTACCGTTTCTTGTTTAATCACAGAATATTGTGCAACAATATAGTGTAGCTGTTGACCCCAAAATTATTTTTGACTAATTTATTTCGATTTTAACACTTACAAGTGGGGGAGAAAATTATGCAGGATCGTAGACGCTTTTTAAAAGCGATGGCTTTTGCCAGTGCTGGTGGGATGATGTTGGGCCGGGTTCCATTTTCAGTTGCGCAGGCAGCCCGTCGGGAGGTTTCTTTAGCCGGTCGTCGTGTAAAGGTAGTTGACATGCATGCGCATTGCGAGATCAAGGCAGTGGAACAAGTCGTCAGTGGAACGCCGCTGGAAATGACGGTTCGAGGTGCCAGAATATTAGGACCCCAACGGTTAGAGATGATGGATGAATGGGGTATCGATATCCAGGCAGTACACGTGGGTAATTATTGGTGGTTTAAAGCCGATGCCGATTTATCAGGTCGCATCACCCGGGTAATGAATGAAGGTATGGCTAAATGGGTTGCCTTGCACCCGGATCGTTTCGTGGCCCTGGCTGCGGTGTCATTACAACATCCTGAGTTAGCCGCCAAAGAGCTTGAGCACGCAGTCCGGGAGCTGGGGTTGCGCGGTGCCTCCATAGGTGGCCACGTCAATGGCGAGGTTCCGTCGTCATCGCACTTTGATCCGTTCTGGGCCAAGGTCGACGAGTTGAACGTACCGGTGTTTGTCCATCCCTCACGTTCTGAGTACTTTATCGATCCCAGTAAATTCGAAGGACGGGGAGACCTGGCCAATGTTATAGGTAATCCCCTGGAGACCACCATGTTCCTGACCCGACTGATTGTTGATGGCACATTTGATCGTCACCCGGGGATGAAGGTGGTTGCAGCCCATGGTGGTGGTTTCTTACCCTCCTATTCTGGTCGAACAAAAGTTAGTTGCGAAACACGGCCCAATGCGAATTGTGCCAATCAAAAACAATCGAACGATTATATGAAAACGCAAATACTCGTCGATTCTATGGTCTTCACCGATGAAGGCCTTCGTCATTTAGTGGCAGAGATGGGTGCCAGCCAGGTGGTCTATGGTACGGACACACCGTATGGCTGGCCCGATACCTTGGATCTTATCCTTGATTCGACCCATCTAAGTAATGCCGAAAAGGAAGCCATTCTCGGCGGCAATTTGTTGAAGCTGTTACGTATCACCTGACCGAATAATAAGATTTTCTAATAATGGTAAATACTTGTCGGAGATTGGTAAGGCAGGCAGTGGTCTGGGTGAATTGGACAGGGTACATGATGTCTTTTTTGATCCAGTGGGCAAACGGATCTATGCTGCAGACCGCAGTAACCATCGCGTTCAAATATTTGATGAAAACGGGCGTTATCTTGATCACTGGCCAAACATTGTCGGACCATCAGCCCTGAGAATGACTGAAGATCGAAAGTACCTATGGGTAGTTAGATCTATTTACAGCAAAGTTCCTGAAATTTGATCTCAATGGCAGACTTCAGACCAGTTGGGGGACACAGGGTTTTGGGCTAGGTGCAATTACCGGTGGTGTTCACGATTTCACTACCGATAATGAAGGTAATCTATATATTGCCGACCATAGTAATACTGTTCAAAAACTCATGCCCAGAGAAGATGGTAATCCGGAACAGTTGATAGGTAGATTGTTGCCATATTAATTAATTTGGGTCAGAGTTATATTTCAGATAGTAATACATATTTGTTAATCTGATCCTGAAATTCTGGCTCATACTTTTTCGAGAGGAACCATCAGTTTATGACTATCAATTTAACTATCAACAGCACAGCCTATGAGGTTGACGTCGAGCCTGAAACACCGTTGTTGTGGGTGATACGCGATAACATTGGTTTAACCGGTACTAAATTTGGTTGCGGCATCGCGGAGTGTGGTGTCTGTACCGTGCATATAGATGGCCGGCCTGTGAAATCCTGTTCCACTACTGTGGCAAGCGCGGTTGGCCGTGAAATTACTACCATCGAGGGATTATCAAAAGACAATAGTCATCCCGTACAGCGTGCATGGATTGAGCATGGCGTGCCCCAGTGCGGTTATTGTCACTCAGGACAGATCATGTCCGCAACGGCACTGCTGTCGCGGTCACCCAAACCCACCAACAGCGAGATTGACGCGGCCATGGCAGGCAATCTATGTCGTTGTGGTACCTATTTGCGGATCCGCAAGGCTATTCATCGCGCTGCTGAAATAGTACAGGATTCAAAGAGATCATGAGTATGGTTATGGACACGAAGCTGTCTCGTCGGACACTGATCCGAACAATGATAGGTGCAGGTGGTGGAATGCTTCTCGGTTTTCATCTTCCTGGTGCTGTTGCTGCAGTGGTGGCGCCGAAGCCATGGACTACCCTTACCGATGGTGTAGAGATCAATGCATGGTTAGCGATCGATACCGATGGCACAGTGACGGTCCGTGTCCCTCATTCCGAACAAGGCCAGGGTGCCCTGACGTCTGTCTCTATGATGATCGCTGAGGAACTCGATGTGCCTTATAAAGATGTGCAGACGGTATTCGCGGACATGAACCGCCACGTTAACTACGGCAAAGAGTACATCACCACCAGCACCAATGGTTCAGCGGTGGTCCGGCGGCAACATCCGCACATTATGCAAGCGGGTGCATCAGCGCGGGAACGTTTGAAAGCAGCAGCGGCGAAAAGCTGGGGTGTGGACAGCATTGATGTGGTCGCGAAGCAGGGTATGTTGAGTGCAGGCAAGCATAGTGCTGGTTATGCCGAATTCGTGAAGTTGGCGGCAGAGATAACTCTGGAAGAAGAACCACAGATCAAAACACCGGATCAATGGTGGTTGCTAGGCAACCCGATCCCACGGGTTGATGTGCCGGTGAAGGTGAATGGTAGTGCTCAATATTCTATCGATACTCGACTCGACGGTATGATTTATGCGGCCGTTAATTGTTGTCCGGTTCCATGGGGTAGTCTTATCCGTTACGACATTGATGCCGTAAAGGGACGCAAAGGAATCATTGCTGTGGTGGAGCTGAAGGCCATCGACGGTAAAACCGGTGATTCCGATATGCAAAATGGTATCGCTGTGGTGGCGGATACCTGGTATCACGCCAAGACTGCACTGGACCTGATGACTATTGAATGGGATTACGGCCCCGATAGTAATGTCAGCAACGAGAGTCAGGCAGAGGAGGCTCAAAGATTATTTGATGTAACAGGGGAGGTGAGTAATGAGGTTGGTGGAGATACCCTGGAGATAATAAATACCTCCGGGAAGGTCATTACTGCTGATTATCATCGACCCTATGAGACCCATGCACGTATGGAACCCATCAACGCCACCGTTAGTGTCACCGATGAACGCATTGATGTATGGTCACCTGCCCAGGATCAGGGATTACCACTCAGGCTTGTTGCAGACCAACTGCAGCGCGATCCCAGGGAAGTGTATGTGCATACTCCTTTTATCGGCGGCGCGTTCGGTGGTGGGGGAGGTGGGCGTACAGCCGTCACCCGGCAGGCTGCGGAAATCTCCCGTCAAGTTGGACGTCCTGTAAAGGTGATATGGACTCGTGAAGAGGACATTATGCAAGACAAACAACGGGCACCGGTTCACACTCAACTAACCGCAGCACTAGGAGAAAATGGATTGCCGACGGCATTAACCTCCCGAGCGGTCTGGTTTACGCGCGGTGCTGCGAGACGCATCGGACCCTCTACCGCTGATTATTCAATCAGTACTATGCCCTATCTCGTCCCCAACAGACGACACGAGCGTCATAATGTGGCGGCCCACATCCCTACCACTACCCACCGTGGCCCGGGTGCGAACCAGAATGGGTTTATCATCGAACAATTTGTGGATGAGATGGCCCTGGCCGGGGACTGGGATCCACTAACATGGCGCATGGAGATGACCGAGGGTATGGAGCCTTGGCAGAGGGTACTGCAAAAGCTGAAAGATGTATCGGGATTCACTACCGACCTACCTAAAGGTGAGGGAATGGGTATTGCGATCATCGAAGATCATCGCTCGATTTGCGGTACTTGCGCGACGGTCTCAGTGACTAGGCGCGGCCAACTCAATATTGAAAAGGTTATCGTGGTAATTAACAGTGGCTATGTTATCAATCCATTGAATGCAGCCGAACAGTTAGAGGGTTCTGTATGTTGGGAGCTCTCGCATGCTCTGTACGGCGGATTGGATCTTAAGGATGGACGATTCATGAATAATAACTTCGATACGTATAATTTAATGCGTATCAATCAGATGCCAGAGGTGGAGGTACACTTCGCCTTATCAGAGGACGGTTGGTGGGGCGGCATGGGTGAGCCCGGTGGTCCACCTACTCCCCCGGCAGTTGCCAATGCTATCTACTTCGCTACCGGCAAGCGGGTACGATCAACGCCGATTAACAAGCATGACTTGAGCTGGATATGACATAGTCAATACCCAGTGCTTATCCGACGGGCGACGCCGACTCAATACTAAAAATATTTTTCATTATAATAAATTTTAATGTATTAGCACATCATGGATAGATGTGCTAATACATTAAAATTTATTATAATGAAAAATATTTGCTTTTGGCACTGAAGAGAGATTAGTTATATCGAAACTTCTGTAAATACTAAAAGCTACTTTCTGGTCATTTATTGTTACCTGTTCTCAAAGTTAATCCTTCATAAATCCTATGTGATAAGATACTTCTGTTAGTAAATAGGAGCGTCAATGGAAAATTATAATTTTCAGTCTTTTATTGCTCAGTCTCAGAGTTGGATCTCAGAACATATATTCGTCGAAACTAACCTAACCCAACTAATAGTCGTTTTTGTTACATTGTTACTTGCATGGATGATTGCTAAGCCACTACGGAGCCAGCATCGGCAATGGGCTGAGAATAAAGGTAATGTTTTAATACCTGGGACTCTTCGAAACGCAACAAACCTCTTAATTTTCCCTGCTTTATGGTTGTTGATGTTGTGGTCAATAACGATGTTAACAGGATGGGCTGGCTGGCCCGATTCAGTATTAACCATCAGTGCAAATTTGCTTTCAGCCTGGGTTGTAATTCGACTCTCCGCAACGTTAATGCGAAATCCATTTCTAACCAAATCAGTTGCAATATTTGCTTGGACTATAGCAGCGTTAAATATTCTTGATTTTTTGAACCCAACACTTACAGTTCTTGATGGACTCTCTTTTAATATTGGCGCGCTTGAATTATCTATTTTAATAATGCTTAAAGGACTTGTTTATTTTGCTGTATTTCTTTGGGCAGCACTCCTTATATCAAGATTAATTGAGAATAAACTTAAATCTTCTGTTTCACTTTCCCCTTCTATGAAGGTACTAACAGGAAAGCTTGTCAGGATTACCCTAATTACCGCAGCATTTCTAATCGCAATCTCTACAGTTGGTATTGATCTATCTATTTTTACTTTTTTTGGTGGCGCGCTAGGTGTCGGTCTTGGTTTTGGGCTACAAAAAGTTGTTTCTAATTTTATTAGTGGAATTATTCTACTGTTAGACAAATCAATAAAACCTGGCGATGTTATATCCATTGGCGACACCTATGGCTGGGTCAATTCACTGAATGCACGATATGTTTCTTTGGACACCCGGGATGGAATTGAGCATTTAATTCCAAATGAAGAGTTAATCGTTAATCGGGTTGAGAACTGGTCTCACAGTCATAGTCGAGTAAGGTTAAAAATTCCGATAGGTATACATTACGATTCAGACGTGAAACTGGCCATGGGGTTATGTGAAGAGTCAGCAAAGAAAGTTGAAAGGGTAATTGATGAACCTCCTCCGGTATGTATACTTGTAAGTTTTGGCGATAATTCTGTGGATCTTGAGATTCGTGTATGGATTAGTGATCCACATAATGGATTGTCAAATATTAAGAGTCAGATTTTACTTAAAGTTTGGGAAAATTTTCATGAAAATGACATAGAGATTCCTTATCCACAGCGTGATTTGCACATTAAAAATCCAATTGAGATCAGACAGAGTATAGGGTTAGAGAAAGAGGCGTCAAAATCTAAAAAATAGTACGTTTGTAAAAATTAATACGTCCTCTTTTGGGACGAAGCAGTCTTAATGCTTAAAAAAGCTGACATTAGTGATAACAGCTAAATTCTAATTTTTTCTGAACTGAAGGTGTCAATTTCTAAAGACACTAGATTAAAATAAAATTCGCAGTATCAGCTTCCGATCCTATGCAAACATTTGGTTATGTTCTAACTATATGTGTAGATATTAACTAATTGGAACGATGACAAATGAGAATTTTTTTAAAGTGACTCCAACGTTGTTATTAATAAGTTCCACTGAACTTTAGAAATATTCGAGGGCCTCGAATTTGGTCTCGAAAAGCTATTGACTGTAGTGGGGATAAATCGCGTTGACCGCTGAAAGTACTGCGATTTCTTGTATCAGCAAAGTTGAGGATATTTTCCGCAAAGAGATTTATCTTTATGCCGAACCAGCGGGTGGTTTCAATAAATGTATTAATAGATATCCCTTCGTCATAAATTTCGAGTTCGTTCACCTTATATTTAGGTTGTTCTGCGCCTGAAGTTATGTTCCAACCCCAGGCCACACGGGCGATTTCAAAATCCTGTCGATAATCGATACTGTATACATACTCATTATCAACATTAAATGAATCCGGGGCATTGGGTCCGCGTAAAACTGAGAGTACCCTTCTTTCCCGTGTCACTGGATCAATCACGGTTGAATCCTGCCAACGACCTGCTAACTTGAGCCTGGCTCCCGGTAATCCAACCCAATCCAGTGGTAATGTACTCTCCAATTCGACTCCCCATCGTCGTCCATCACCGATATTTCCCGGGGCTTCAAAATCTAAAGATAGTGGTAGTAAGTCCAGTACGTCTGTGATCCAGTGATGAAATACCGTCACCTTTACAACACTCTCACGTCCAATTCGATTTTCGTGACTGAGTTCTGCTGCCCAGGTGGTATCAGGTTGTATATCAGGATTACCCAAGGCAAGATCCTCATCCTCAAAAACGGTAGCACTAATAAAATCCATAAGGTCAAGTTGTGAAACTTCGCGGACAATTCGTAACCGAGTCTGATCACCTGTCTCCGGTGAATGAGTTAACGAAGCCTGCGGCTTTAGAAAGAAAAAGCTCCTTTTCTGATTAATGTCTCCAGTTTGAGTGAGCGTAGATAGTTCTGCCCCAAAACCGTATTCAAGTTCGAATTTGCCAATATTCCATGTGTCCTGAAGTATAAAATCTCCTCTAACTTCTTTTACTTTTGAATTTGCGCCTGGAATATTTACAAATATAGGACCTGCGCCGGTATCATCGATTTGAGAAAATTTTCCGTCGAGCAGGTTATAGGCCCCCTCCAGGTTTAATTGGATTACATGATGAGAATAACCCGCCCAGTCAAATTCCAGACGGGAAATACCTTCAGTTGTTACGTTAAATGTATCTGCAGCACGTAACAAGCTTTGGATTCCTGCGCCATTTGATAAAGTTTGGGTTTCGATACTATCTTCAAAGCCGCGAAAATAAAGAATGATGAATTTACCAACTAGATCTTGAGTCAGGTTACGTTCCATATCAAATCCAATTTCAAAAAATGGCTTATCAGATATTCGTTTTATAAATTGAATCTGTTGTGCTTTGGAAGTGTCTACGGGGGTTCGATTAGAGAAGGATTTTGCTAATTGATCACCTATAGTAAAATTTGAATTAAATCTTAAAAAGGTCTCGCCTATCCATTTAGATGCATTTAAATTTCCTTTGTAAAATGTGTTTCTGTTTCTGCGGCCTATAGTCCTATTTTCTGTTAATACACCGTTACCATCAAAAATATCTTCTGTACCATCTCGACCAACGTTTGAACGTCGACCGCTTAATCCAATGCTATAATCTACCCCTCCCCAATTATCAGAAATAGAAATATTGGCAGCTGGCGTAATGATGCCAAATCCAAATGTCCTTCTTAGAAATGCCTCCCATTTTATTGCCGTATTTTCGTCTTCTTTGAGAACAATATTGATTAGACTGGATTGTCCCCTTAAATTAATTTCACGTACCTGTCCCCTTATCAACTCAATTCGTTCTACACTATTAGCTGGAATCCTCGAGAGAATTTCATTGGGTTGATCTTGTTTGGCAGCAGGGCGACGGTCATTAATCAAAAGATTTCCCAATGCGTTTCCATATCCGCGGGTTGAGTTATTGTTTTCCAGTTGAAAGCCAGGAACCTGATTCACCATGTCTAGCGCAGTCAGGGGCTGAAATTTGTCAAAAAAGATACCTGGGAAACTGACAATATTTTCTTCCAATTCTATGCCGATAATTTCATGAATAGACGTATCTTTTGCCTGATCGTTATCGTGAGAAGAAGCGACCGAGGTGTGTGGAACAAGCATGTAGCTTAAAAAAATAAAAATTATAGATATTCTTGTGTGCATAGTAGTACTGCAGGTGCCTTTTTATAGAGATATAAAGTCAGATTAAGGTAGCAGATTTATACCCTTGAAATATGGAAAGATTTCGAAATAAACTAAAAAAAAACTGTTTCTATTAATATAAAAAAATTTTAAAATTCTCACCA
>CAUZRI010000057.1:0-8692 GCA_963582285.1 Gammaproteobacteria bacterium
CGGTAATGTTGAAATAAATTACAAGAACGTGGAAGAGATGTCATTGCCTGATAATTCCGTTGATGTGATTTTATTGAGTTTGGCCTTGCATCATTGGCATCATTCAGAAGAATCGGGTGAATTTATTCCGCAGATGGCATTGAAAAGATTCGACAACGTTATGCGTATGTTAAAATCAGGCGGCATCTTTGCAGTAATAGACCATGAAGCAGCGGAAGGGATGGCACGTGTAGCAAGCGATGCAATCCATAGGATACCGAAAGATATTGCTATTGCAGATCTGACTGTAGCAGGTTTTATATTGGAAAGTGAAAGTGATGTTCACGCAAATTTCCCAGATGATGATCTTACAATTAGATGGACCAGTGAACCTCGTGATGCTACCAAACGGATAGTACAGCGTTATAGAAAACCTTGATTGCGGTATTCCAAAAGGCGCGCTAGTAATGATTTGTCCAAAGTGCAGTCGAACCCAAGAGGATGGGAACACTACCTGCTGCAACTGTGGTATTGTTTTTGAAAAGTATTATCTGTATCACCCCCCAGAGGTGCATGACGCTAGGGAAGTAAACCAACATGATCAGCAGAATATTAGCGCTAATGAAATTCACCAGCAGGTTGATATTGGTTTAATCCTCACATTAAAACAAAGACTGTTTTTCATTAACAGCAATGAAGATATTCTCTCTGTATCTGGTCGAGGACTGGTGTTACTGGCCATCATGATATTAAGTTTTAAATTAATCAGCTCAACTATCGTTAGCAATTATGTTGGGGAGATTTTTCTGCATAATATCAATCTCCCTTTTCATGAAGCAGGTCACGTAATTTTTAGAATCTTTGGATCATTTGTATCGTCACTGGGGGTAGCCTGGGCCAACTTTTAATTCCTGCAATATGTTGTTATAGTTTTCTTTTTCGAATGCAGAATCCATTTGCAGCTGCAGTATTTTTTTGGTGGCAAGGGGAAAATTTTCTCGATTTGGCACCGTACATAAATGACGCCAGGGCAGGTGAGCTTCCACTACTTGGCGGTAACTTTGGTCATTCATCACCATACGGTTTTCATGATTGGGAGTATCTACTTACAGAAACCGGGTTACTTCGCCATGATCATACCCTCGCTAATTTATCGTTCTTTGTTGGTTCTTTGATAATGATGTTCGCACTGGTTTGGGGTGGCATACTGTTATATCACCAGTATAAAGTAGCGATGAGTCGATAAATAAAAATAGGTCAGATTCAATAAATCTGCGCAGTGACACAAGATAAATATTTTAATAGACGTATTATTCACTTTACATTAAAAATTAATAGTATTATTAACAAACCATACTCCAGATTAGAGGTTTAAAATATGACTATCTCACGTCGAAAACTTATGTCTACTACAGGGAAAACCCTGGCAGGATTGTCAGTAGCCGTTGTTATAAATCCGAAAATATTATATGCACAAACAACTGCAGGCGGTGGTGATCTACGAGATGTACCAGACATGCTGGTGGAACAAGAAATGAGAAAGGGCTTTCCCGTTGAGTTACCTCTAAATCCTGATGGTTCGGCGGTAGAATATTCAGCCAATAGAGCAGGATTAATTGAAGGTCCCTTGAAGTGGCAAACGTCAGATAAAAAAAATCCTGATATTAATCCTAATTTTAGCGACTTGAGAGTAACCATTGATACCCGTGGCATGTCCAGCAAAAGCGGGACCTTGCGTGCCAGCGATCTTGAGGCATTACCAAAAATCGAAAAGACATATCTAATGCAATGTGGCGCCCCATTACCTCGAGGTATAGTCACCTGGGGTGGAGTGCGATTTTCTGATTTTGCTAATATTCTGGGTTTGAATAAGGGTGTTCATTATTGTCGCATTATGGCGGCTGATGGGGCATATGTAGATGAAGATATGACTACCTTGCGTCATCCACAGGTTATGCTGGCATGGGAAATGAATGGACAAGCCCTATCAGCAGATCATGGCGCACCTTTACGATTGGTCATTCCTTTCAGATATGGCAAGCGCAGTATCAAGGCAATAACTGGTATGCAGTTTGCTACGCCAGGTTTGCCTGCACCTCCTTCTTAACTAAATTAATCAGAAACAAACTAATATTGGATCGCTTTCATTCAATGAATGTATCTAGATTGATAGATGTTCTGATTATTATTTCTACATCATTCATAAAACATGTAGCCAATTAAGTGATATCTCTACGCGCTAAATTCACATTTTCATTGCTGGTAATGAGTTTTGTTGCGATTGCAGTTGTCGGGATAACCTCTTATAAAATTACTCAAGTGCAATTTGAAGACCTGGTGGTAAGTCGTGCAATGGAAGGGTTTGTGAAAAACATCACAGACTATTATGTGCGTTATGGTTCCTGGGAGAATGCCAGAAACGCTGAACATTTTTTTGATTATATTGCGCGTACTAGACAATCACCAAATAGATCGTCATTACGAATTGAAGATGAGGAGTGGCACCGGCCACCACCTAATGATGGCAGGAGGTTACCTCCGCCTGGCCAAAATATAGGATTTGGTAGAGCCCCACCACCATTTCTTGTCGTAGATCAAAATGGGACAGTGCTGATTGATCTCGCTGGTCGAAATATAGGCGAACTAATTACTCCGCAGGAAATGAATCGAGCAGAGCCTATTTTTGTAGACAGTATTGAAATAGCCCTGGCGGTCCCTATAGAGAGACCGATGCTTACCGAGATTGAGGAGCGTTATCTTTCTGCGATTGAATATTCCTGGCTTTACTCATTACTCGTTGCAATAGTTCTGGCAATTCCTGTCGGCATCGTCCTGGGACATTTTTTTACCGCACCCATAGAAGAACTAAGAAAGGCAATTCGTGGAATGCAAGATGGAAAACTTCGACAGTTAGTTCGGGTTCGAGCAAATGATGAGATAGGTCAATTGTCCTCAGCATTTAATCTAATGAGTGAAAATCTGGCAATCGCCTATGAAAAATTGGAGAAATCTCGTACGCGTTTAAGTGTTCAGGCTGTAGTATTAGAAGAACTTAGCCGCCGCGACGAATTAACACAACTACAGAATCGTCGTGCATTTGATGATCTTGCATCAATCTTATTTGCACAGGCACGACGCTTTGATCACTCATTAACATTTGCAATGGCGGATATTGATTACTTTAAGAAGGTAAACGATGATTACTCCCATGCAGTGGGTGATAGTGTACTGCAAGAGGTAGCGACATTGATTAGTACGACGCTACGTGAGATTGATTTGATTGCTCGATATGGTGGTGAAGAATTTGTCGTAATCTTTCCACAAACAGATATAAAAGGTGCAATAATATTTGCAAATAGATTACGAGAACGTGTCGCTGCCTATGATTGGGAACAATTGACACCCGGTTTTACAGTTACGCTTAGTATTGGTCTGGCTCAATGGTCTACTGAAGATTCTTTCAAAGAGGTACTCAAAGCAGCTGACGCCAGGCTTTATGATGCTAAGTCTAATGGACGTAATCAGGTGTGTTCCTAAATGATTAAATGTCAGGAGAATATACAGCAGGTATTCAATCGTTTTTAACTATTTGAGTCTTAGTATTTATAAAATTAGTTTTTTTTGTTCTTTCATATGTAAAGACTCTCGTTAAATAAATCGTTATCAGAAAATTCAGGAAGTATAAATAATTATGACACTGATCCTTTCAAATAAAGATGTAGATGATTTGTTAACAATGCCCGAGTGTATTGATGCCCTTGAAGATGCCTATCGTGAACTGGGGCAAGGCCGTGGTGTCAATCGTCGGCGTTCGGATTCTTTGGTTCCGGGTAAAGACCCGGATACATTTTACGGCCTGAAGACTATGGATGGCATAGTACCCAAATTCGGCGTAGGTGCTGTGCGCATTAATTCAGATGTAGTTTCATGGCCCATTCGTGCTGGAACTATGCGTCGCGAAAAAATTCCAGCAGCACCCGGTAATCGTTGGGTGGGACTGGTATTATTATTTAGTTCCGAGACCGGTGAACCTCTGGCAATCTTTCCTGATGGTTATTTACAGCGACTGCGGGTTGGTGCTGCTAACGGCCTGGCAGCAAAATACCTGTCACGTACCGATGCCGAGGAGGTAGCACTTTTTGGTAGCGGTTGGCAGGCAAGCGGTCAGTTGATGGCAATAACGGCGGTAAGATCAATTAAACGGATCCGTTGTTATAGTCCTAACGCTGAACACTGTACGACCTTCTCTAAAGAAATGTCTGAAAAGCTCAGTGTAGAAATAATTCCAGTGACGTCACCAGATGAAGCAGTGAAGGGGGCGGATATCGTTATCTGTGCTACCAATACTGTTGATAACATATTACTTGATCGATGGCTGGAGCCAGGCATGCATATCTCTTCGATTAAGCGACCGGAAATCGAAGCAACGGCAATCCAACGGGCTGATCATGTGCTGATTCATACACACGATGACGCACCATTGCTGATAACACCGCCTGGTTTGGTTATACCTGAGAATGAAAATGGTAAAGGTTGGAGTGCGATACCTGATGTTGATTTTGATGCCTTACCGACACTGCCTGAATTAATTGCGGGTAAGTTTTCAGGACGCGGATCACAAGAGCAGATCACCTGTTTTCTAAATAATCTTGGTATGGGGTATCAGTTCGCTGCTGCAGGTGCCGCTTTTTATCGCAAGGCTAAAGCCGCTGGACGTGGACACGAGTTGCCAACCGAAATGTTTACCCAGGATGTACATCCCTGAACAAAAACACTGTCCAGTAGATATTGTATTTAAGCTGTTAGTATAGATAACATAACATAACATAACAACACAGGAATATTTTTAATGAACGCAACAACTCAGAGTTATAAGACACAAAATTGCAAGCTAACAAGAACATTTTTATTTGTCTTATTTTGTTTGTGTTATGCAGCAGTTGTTTCTGCGCAATCAAATAGTCAGACGGGGATTGCTCAGGTAAACGGGACCACACTGTATTATGAAGTTGCAGGCGAGGGTCATCCTTTCATCTTACTACACGGTGGTGCGGTAGACAGCAGGGCATTGGATGATCAATTTTCTTTTTTTGCTGAACACTATAAGGTCATTCGTTATGACCTGCGCGGAAGTGGTAAGTCAGGTAACCGTGACAAACCCTTTTCTAATATGGATGATCTGTATGCATTATTAAAATATTTGAATATAGAGAAGACATATATATTGGGAATTTCAAGAGGTGGCGGATTCTCATTCGATTTAACCGTTACACACCCAGAGATGGTAGAGGGATTAATACTTGTCTCAGCCAATATGGGTGCACATGTACCTGCATACACTGAAATGTTTGCGCGATCCACCGCAGCGGGTAAAAAGTTTGGTGCAGCTGCCGCTGCAGAAGTCTGGGGTACTGACCCGCATCAAGGCCCATATAGAGAATCTGCACGAGCCCGTGTATTGGAGATACTTACGGATAATATGCCAAGGTTTCGTTATTTTGATGGTTATGTCCCTGTTGAACAGATAGCCGCCTCTGAGATTCCACGTTCTGAACGACTTGGAGAAGTACAGGCACCAACTCTTGTAGTTTCCGGTGCACATGACAATATTGTTGCTAGAAATAATTCTAAAAATTGGGCCAGTGGGATACCAAATGCAAAGCTAGTTGTATTTCCCGATGCTGGACACCTTGTTAATATCGACCAGGTCAATGAGTTCAATTCCGCCATACTTGAATTTCTTCAAAATCTTTAAACCCGGTAAATATCATTATGGTATTGGAGTAACTGGAAATTAAATCTCAAGTTACTCGGATCCACATTCATTAAAGAATAATGAAAAAGTGTCCATACTGTGCAGAAGAAATTCAAGAAGAGGCTATTAAATGTCGTTTTTGCAATGAGTTTGTTGACAATTTTGGTCTACCTGAAAAAAATAGTATTTTTCATCGTCTGTTGTTGTCATTGCGCTTGTGTCTGTAGGGCCATTTGCCTTACCTTTGGTGTGGTTGCATCCACGCTACAATAAAATCACCAAAAGTATATTAACAATTATTATTCTAGGATTTAGTGTCTGGTTATATATTATGACCAAAGATCTCTATGTAACATTAATGCAGCAAATTAATATGTTAAATCTGTGAAAGGGATCTGAGTCAACATTACCTAAATCAATATGGACTCCGATCTGTGTTATTACCTGGCTGATTCGGCTTCCCATTCGGCTATTTGTCTAATCACCTGCTCAGGCTGTATGCCAACTGGTTGTGTATCTAATTCTTTAGCTAAACCCGGATCAAGAAACAATACCTCGCCACCAACGAAGGTCATCAGGGGTCGAACTGTTTTAATCATCAAATCTGGAACTGTTTGTTCATCAAAATAATCCTTATTCAGCACGAGTATATCTGCGAATTTACCTTCCTCCAGGGTACCAATAACATCTTCTTTATGTAAATAATAGGGTGCCCATGTGGTTGCTGTTTTTAATGCCCAGGTACGGTTGATCCGTTGATTTGGTGCTATGACGTTTCCTTCACCATTTATACGATTTACCATTTGCCCAAAATAATAGAAATTTCCCGTGCCTGCTATTTGATGAGAATCCGATTCATACACTGCACGAACGCCTCCTTCTATTATAGAGCGCATAGGTACTAACCATTCCAGATATTCCTCCCCATATTCCTCAGCGATTTCTGCAGCATTCGTTCTGGCGATATACATCGGTGTGCAGCTCATGATCATCCCTAATCTTGCAAGTCGTGGGATCTGATCAGGTCGAGGATTAAGATTGCAGTGGTCTGAGCCATGACGTTTCGACCGGATTTCCTCTGCGCTAAGACCAGCTTCTTTGGAACCGGCTTCTATCATATCCATCGTGATGTCCAACGTACGGTCTCCAGCAATATGCGTATTACCAAATCGTAATCCCATAGCGGCAAATTCTTTCGTCGCAGGCATTCTGCTTCGTAGCAGTTCCCGTTCCTTAATCTGAGGGGGTGCCTCTATGGTGGATGCAAACAATGGGTATGCGCCATCATTGGAGGTATTGCTCCAGGCATTAAACCAAAGTTTGTCAGTACCATATCCTCCAAAGTCATAGCCAAGATAAGGATGCCCCTTCATGGTTAGATAGAATGTATTGCCCAGACCATAGGCTACCCGGGTAGCTAATTTTTTCTCAGCATCCAGCGCGAGGACGGCGGTTAATTGTTTGGGTGATTCAATGGAACTTGAAAAAGTCGTCGTACCATAGGCAGTCCACTCTCTGATTTCTTGTCCTATCATCGCTATCGATGCCTTAAGATCATACAACTCCTCTGCAAAGAGGTGTCTGTAAACCGTGGCAGATATTACTATTCCGTTTGAAGGGTCAATTTCTGGTGGATACTCACCTGCAAATAATTGTCCATATGTTTCCATCGCCAGAGTGTTCATTACACCTCTGTTGCCCAAGATAGCTATCCTTTGTATATCATTGGCCTCATCCAACATTTGTCGCGTCATTATTTGGTGTGTTCGAATAGCAACATTTTTGTTTAGACCATCAACACTCCCTGGCCAGTTAATAAGTACCCATTTATTGGGCTCAAGCTTATCTTTTAAGTCGGTAATTAAATCCAGCGTCTTGTTAATAACATCCTGCCACGTCTCACCATCTTCTGCAGTGATTCGAAATTCAGTATCTATCCCGGGTCCCCAGTGGCCC
The DNA here is from genome assembly GCA_963582285.1 of Gammaproteobacteria bacterium. Taxonomy (GTDB): domain Bacteria; phylum Pseudomonadota; class Gammaproteobacteria; order Eutrophobiales; family Eutrophobiaceae; genus Eutrophobius. Next base: position 7,691 of record CAUZRI010000057.1, read on the forward strand.
TGGGCATATTGCCAAATATGGGCATGGGTATCTACTATCCCTGGAATGACAGTACGTCCTTTTACGTCATAGACACTTGTTTCGGGGCCAGCCAATCTACCAATACTTTCTGATGTCCCCATACTCATAATCCGTCCATCTCGAATAGCCAGGGCCTGATAGGTTGAGCCCACACTTTCATTTACCTCGACATCATCCATGCTGGAAATCTTGCCATTGATAATGATTGTTTCTGGATAGTTCACCAAACGCGGATCTATCTGTTGTGAAAATCCAGTAGCAGTATATAAAAATCCTAACCATAACAAAAAAATCTTATACGGCAGATTAGTTACTTCATTCATTTATGTGTCCTCTAGAATTGGTGCTCAATATAACAATTGTGTGATAATTTTTCGTATAATAAGTCCTGGCTCTATTTTTATCATTATTCATTGTTGTGTATCAATATATCCTACATTATGTAGGTTGGGTCAAGCACGAGCTTATAGCTTATAGGTGAGAGGTTTATTTAAAATACAACTATATCGTGCTAACGAATCAGACGATGCCTTAATGAAGCGCGCATTTTAACGAAACTTAAATTAAACTTTTTTCCTTTGAGAATCAAACAGAAATAGATAAATTACCATGACTAGGCTATGCTGGGATGGTAATAACCTGTTAATGGATAATGGGGTCAAAAATAGCCATTCAGAGATAATGGCATAAGTTTTAAACTCTACGTTTGACATAGTCCATGACAAATTAAATTAAGAATGGGGGAATTTAAGATGTTCAGTAATATTAAATCAAGTTTTGTCTTTTTCTCAGCTTTTATGCTGATAATTAGTGGTTGCTCTATGGAGAATTCTGGTTCTCAGTCGGATAGTTCTGCGAATCAAGGAGCAGATAGTGACGCTATATATCAAGCTGCACTTGCTGATCCTCGGCGGCCTGCTGAAGAGGTGGCACGCGATGGAGGCCGTAAACCTGATACGGTGTTGAAATTTTTTGGCATAA
>CAUZRI010000058.1:0-8675 GCA_963582285.1 Gammaproteobacteria bacterium
AGAAACTAAAAAGCGAAAAGCTGAGAATTGAGTCTAAACTGGGTAATAAAAAGTTCGTTGATCGTGCACCAGATGCTGTAGTAAAAAAAGAACGCGATCGATTACACGACACCAAAACATCAATACAAAAAAGTGAAGAACAACTTCAGCGAATATTAAAACTGATATAGATAGAGCCATGTTTGACAATATTAAAGAAGATATTCAAACCATATTTGATCGAGACCCTGCGGCAAGATCCTCTATTGAAACGCTAATTGCCAGCCCTGGTTTACATGCCATCCTGTTTCATCGACTTAATCATTGGTTATGGAATAACAATCTATATTTATTAGGCCGTATTGGATCACATATATCCCGATTTCTAACTGGAGTAGAAATACACCCAGGTGCAAAAATTGGAAAACGTTTTTTTATAGACCATGGATTTGGCGTTGTAATTGGTGAAACATCTGAGATCGCAGATGATTGCTCAATATATCAAGGTGTCACGCTAGGTGGCACCTCAAGAGAAAAAGGGAAGCGTCATCCCACTCTTGAAAGCGGGGTATTAATAGGTGCTGGTGCAATTGTAATTGGTCCCCTTACTCTGGGTGAGGGATCGAAAGTGGGTTCCAATGCAGTGGTGGTAAAGGATGTACCAGCTGGCGCAACCGTAGTTGGGATCCCAGGTCATATTGTTTCTACCCGAAATGAAACGGAAAATGACAACAAAGAAAGTCAACGTCATGCCATGGCGAAAAAAATAGGATTCGACGCGTACGGTCCCACCCGAGACATGCCCGATCCCATTCAAAACGCTGTAGATACTTTACTCGACCATATGCACAAGATGGACAAAGAACTGGAAGAGATCAAAGCCAAACTTGATGATAAAAAGGACTGATTATTTCAAGGCATAAAGGGATTATACGGATATCACTCTACAAATTTTAAACAATGTATTGGACAGGATTAACAAGATATATATTACGAGATTTGATTGAGTAAAGAGTATTTCTGTTACACCACAACGCCAGTTTGACTCCTCACTCTTCACAAAAATCTTGTTAATCTTGTAAATCCTGTCAAATGTTTTTCATCTTCTTTTTGCTTTTATTCCAATCATTTCATACCCCTCACCCCTGACATTTTATTTATTCTGCCCAAATTTGATGTAGAAAATCAGCATGTTGCACTGTTGCAATGCAATTCAATACAAGTAATCACTGGTTGCTCAAGATTAAATCCCCTTATAATTGGATACACGGTAAATATAATTATAAAAAGAATGGCTTCGTATACTCTAAGCACTATTCATAAGATTGTTAAATCTATCGACAAGTCAACTGACCTGTCGCAGGCGCTTAACAACCTGGTCCATGAAATTCATGATGCGCTGGATGTGGATGTATGTTCGCTCTACCTGAGCGACAACACCACAGATGTAAATATCCTCATGGCGACCTATGGTCTGAACCAGACGATGGTAGGCACTATTGAAATTCCATATGCTCAGGGTCTGGTAGGGTTGGTTACAGAAACCAGTGAGCCGGTCAATATTGATAATGCCCCGTCACACAGTCGTTTTAAATATATACCCGAAATAGGTGAAGATCCGTTTCTCTCATTTCTCGGTGTACCCATAAGCCACCATGGGGAACACCTTGCAGTACTGGTTATTCAACAAATAAATTCCCGGCATTTTAGTGACCAGGATATCGCCTTTTTGACCACGCTTGCGACTATGATTGCAGGAGATATTGCATTTGCCAAAGCCAGAGGGTTAATCGATGGATTAATTTCGGGTGCACAAACATCAGGAGGTATGTTTAAGGGAGTCGCCGGTGCACCTGGTGTCAGTATTGGTAAAGGTGTTGTAGTTTATAATCCTGTAGACCTGTTATCCGTACCAAACCGCTATACAACTGATCCTAAAATAGAAGAATCACGTTTCAGAGCGGCCATAGATAAAGCAGTAACAGAGCTACAAAATATCGGCCAGATTTATGGGAAGACATTGCCTGAGGCAGATCGATTATTATTTGATGCCTATGCCTTAATCGCGAGCGATAAGGATCTAATCCAGTCAACAATCGATAAGATACATGCTGGAAATTGGGCGCCTGGTTCATTGCGGGAAACCATAGAAGGCTATGCCGCGCAATTTGAATCTATGGAAAATGATTACATGAAGGAACGCGCAAATGATATGCGCGATATTGGGAATCGTATCCTTGGCTATTTACAAGCAGAAGAACAGTCAGATAGAGATTTTCCTGACAACTTAATCCTGGTGGGCGAAAACCTGAGCCCATTGGACCTGGCAAAGATACCCCCTGAAAAACTAATTGGTATCGTTTCAGGACATGGCTCAGGCTATTCACATCTGGCAATTCTTGCCCATGCGCTGGGTATCCCAGCCGTTCTCGGTTTCTCCAGAGAATTACCCTTATCTAAACTTGATGGTAACACCCTGATTATAGACGGTTACCAGGGACAATTACTGGTTGCCCCAAACGAGATTGAACTCGTGGCTTACCAGGAATTAATAGAGGGTGAAGTACAACTAGCCAAAGAGTTATCTTTATTACAGGACAAACCTGCAGAAACACCAGATAAATTTCGAATTCGTCTATATACAAATACGGGACTACTAACGGGATTCAGTCACGCCACCGAAGTAGGAACAGAAGGCATAGGCCTATACCGAACAGAACTGCCATTCATGAGTAAAGAAAATTTTCCTAGTGAAGAAGAGCAGCAAACACTATATCGCCAGGCCATTGAGGCGTACGCACCTCGTCCAGTAACATTGCGTACTCTGGATGTAGGCGGTGACAAGGTATTACCCTACTTTACGATTACAGAGCCCAATCCATTCCTGGGTTGGCGAGGTATCCGCATGACATTGGATCATCCTGATATCTTACTGACCCAATTACGCGCTATGTTGAAGGCCAGTCAGGGTTATGAAAATCTGAAAATATTATTTCCCATGATAAGTGGCACGGATGAACTGGATAAGGCTATACGCTTTATTCACAAGGCGTATGAGCAAGTTACTGATGAAGGTCTGACAATCAAATTCCCACAAATTGGGGCAATGATTGAAGTTCCTTCAGCGGTCTTTCAGATAGATTCAATTACAAAAAGAGTGGACTTTGTCTCCGTTGGTACAAATGACCTAATTCAATACCTGCTCGCTATCGATCGAAATAATGAGTTGGTGGCGAAAATGTTTGATCCACTACATCCAGCCGTATTGCGAGCATTGTCCGATATTGCTGATTCCACAAAAAAATATGAGAAACATCTGTCCATCTGTGGCGAAGCGGCTGGCGACCCATTATTTGCCATTCTTTTAATTGCCATCGGAGTTGATAGCCTCAGTCTGAGTGCCGGTGATCTACCCAGGATAAAAAGTGTCATTCGGACATTTACCTATAAACATGCCCGCGATCTATGGGATCAGTCATTACAGTTTGAGACCACACAGCCAATTCGAGATTTGCTTACCCAGGAGATAGATAAACACGGTCTAGGTGGCTTGATCAGACCTGGAAAATAGCAGGTCAATTTTTGTTACCTCGACCATACCACAGGCGATAGGCTTAGAAAATGCCATAAATTACAGAAAATATCGAAAAAACGGATAGTTAGCGACAAAACAGGCCTACAAATACCTTGCTTTTCACCTTATACTGAACGGTTAACGGTAAAGACCTCCAAAGATGTGGTCACAAAATCGATAAAATATTCATTCTAAGGACATTATTTTGAACACAGTCACGAACGCATCTATCGTGTTTGCCAATACGCTTGGGCCCGATACCGCCCCATTACATCCCACTGAACTGGGCAGGTGGATTCGCGGTAATAGCAATATAGCTGATGATTTTGTCCCCATAGAGATGGCAATCCGTCAAATTAATCGACCAATGTTTGTCATTGATAATGGCGTGGAATCCCCCGTGTTCACCTCTCAGGGTACGGCAATATTTGGGGCTGAAAACCCGGACATGAAAGGTTTACCGATAATTGGCTATTTACCTCAACTAAATTTACAAGAAATTGGCGATCCTTCATTCTGTCGCGATTACAACATCAAGCTACCCTACATGGCTGGATCCATGGCCAACGGTATCGCTTCAACACAATTAGTAAAGGCGATAACGAATGCAGGTATGCTAGCTTCTTTTGGTGCCGCTGGTCTTGGTATTGATGAAATTGAATCTGCAATTCTGGATCTAAAACAATCACTTACAGGGAAAACATTTGCATTTAACCTGATACATTCCCCAAACGAAAAAGGGCATGAAGATGCAGTAGTGGATATCTACTTACAACACGGTATCGATCTGGTGGAGGCATCAGCCTATCTGAAATTGACATTGCCTGTTGTGCGCTATCGTGTATCTGGAATCCATAAAAATGATGACGGCAAAATAATCTGTCCAAACCGCATCATAGCCAAGGCTTCACGCATAGAATTGGCCAAACACTGGTTCAGTCCACCTCCAGAAAAGATGTTATTAGAGCTGGTAGCTAGTGGTCATATAACAGAACAGCAGGCAGAGTTCGCATTGTGCATACCCATGGCCCAGGATCTAACTGTCGAAGCAGACTCGGGCGGTCATACTGATAACAGACCTGCAATTACTTTAATTCCTACTATCATTGCATTAAGAGATAGATTGCAGAGTCAGTATAATTACACAACACCTTTACGGGTTGGCGCTGCGGGTGGCATTGCAACACCTGCTTCAGCAGCAGCGGCATTTACCATGGGGGCAGCATATATTGTTACCGGTACTATCAATCAAGCATGTATGGAGTCTGGCAGTAGCGATACAGTAAGGAAAATGCTGGCCCAGGCTGAACAGGCAGATGTGACCATGGCTCCTGCTGTTGATATGTTTGAAATGGGCGTCAAACTACAGGTACTAAAGCGCGGCACTATGTTTGCTATGCGCGGGAACAAGCTATACGAAACCTATCGTAAATATAATTCGATTGAAGATATCCCGACAGATGAGCGTGAAGCTATGGAAAAGTCAATTTTTAAAGCCCCACTGGAAAAAGTTTGGCAGGAGACCAGAGACTTTTTTCTGCAGCGCAATCCCACAGAGGTAAGTCGTGCAGAAGAAGATCCAAAACATAAAATGGCTTTGATTTTTCGTTGGTATCTTGGTCTTTCTTCTCGCTGGGCCAATTCCGGAAAATTAGATCGACAAATAGATTATCAAATCTGGTGTGGACCGGCGATGGGTGCCTTTAATGAATGGGCCAAAGGTTCAACACTGGAACAACCTGAAAATCGTGAAGTGGTCAACGTTGCATTAAATCTTATGTACGGTGCCGCCCTGGTAAATCGTGTGAACCAGTTGCGACAACAAGGGATTAGATTTTCCAGTTCTTGTATAAATTTTTCACCGATAAAATCAAATGAAATAGAGAGCTATCTGAATTGACAAATACAACAAAAAAACATGCAAGTAAGACTAATGTACCTGTAGCAGTTCCACTGGCGATTGTTGGTATTGGTTGTCTATTCCCTAAGGCAAATAATCCAGAGGAATACTGGAAGAACATCCGTGAAGGCGTTGACGCAATTACTGAGGTACCAAAAAGCCACTGGAAACCGGAAGATTATTATAATAAGGATAAAAATGCCACGGATATGACCTACGCACACCGCGGTGGTTTTATTAACCAAGTTGATTTTGATCCTTTGTTATACGGTCTAAGTCCAAATAATATCGAGGCCACAGACACAACTCAGCTGCTCGGCATGGTGGTGGCCCGACAGGCGTTGTTAGATGCAGGATATTCTACTACCAGCGATAACACAGATGGACGTTCATTCAATCGCAATCGCACCAGTGTTATCCTCGGCGTTACAGGAACGCTAGAACTGGTAATTCCGTTAGGAGCCAGGCTTGGACACCCGCACTGGCGAAAGGCCCTGGCAGAGGCCGGAGTTACCAAGGATGTTGCTGAGGATGTGGTGCAACGAATCTCGGACTCCTACGTGCCCTGGCAAGAAAATTCATTCCCTGGATTACTAGGAAATGTTGCCGCTGGTCGCATTGCTAATCGATTCGATCTTGGCGGAACCAATTGCGTTGTTGATGCTGCATGCGCAAGTTCTCTAAGCGCAATACATATGGCAGCACTTGAATTGTATTCAGGTCGTTCTGATATGGCGATTAGCGGCGGCTTTGACACCTTCAATGATATATTTATGTATATGTGTTTTAGTAAAACACCTGCGCTTTCTCCAACAGGGAATAGCCGTCCATTTGATATCAACGGAGACGGTACCATACTAGGGGAAGGCCTGGGCGCAGTTATTCTTAAACGTCTGGATGATGCAGAACGTGACGGAGACAAAATCTACGCTATTCTCAAAGGAATGGGATCTTCAAGTGATGGTCGAGGTAATGCCATCTATGCGCCGAGTGCGAATGGTCAAACCCGCGCTTTAAAAAATGCATACGAGGACGCTGGTGTCACACCCACATCAATTGAATTAGTTGAGGCACATGGTACCGGCACACGTGTTGGTGACGCTGTTGAGGCCGAAGCATTATCAAGTGTTTATCGTGAAGACAAAGAAAACGGCACATGGTGCGCATTAGGATCAGTGAAATCAATGATAGGTCATACCAAAGCTGCTGCTGGTGTTGCAGGGTTGATCAAAGTAGCCATGGCTCTTAAACACAAGGTTCTGCCTCCGACAATCAAAATTGACCGACCACTGGAATTATTAAATCCAGGTAATGCACCGGTTTATGTTAATACCCACAAACGTCCGTGGGTAGGTAGTCCTAATCATCCCAGGCGTGCAGCAATTAGTGCATTTGGTTTTGGTGGAAGCAATTTCCATTGTGTACTAGAAGAAGCTGAACAAACAAAACCTGAGATTGAATGGGACGGAGAAGTTCTGATTTTTGGAATCAGCGATAAATCATTAAAGGCACTGAAAGGGAAACTCAAGGATATTAATACTACCCTGGCATGGGATGAGCTTAGATATCTGGCCGCATCGAGTTTACAATCATTTAAATATAATGACATTTACCGACTAGTCCTAGTAATTACGCCTACTAGTGATCTGAATGAACTAATCATTAAAATTAATTCCAGATTCGAAGAGAAAGATAATAAAACCTGGACACTGACCGAAGGCGCATTCTTTGGATCTGGCAAACAGAAAGGCAAATTGGCAATGTTATTCCCAGGTCAGGGCTCACAGTATCCAGACATGCTAATTGATCTCGCCTGTAGTTTTCCGCAAATGCAATCCGCATTATCAGAGGCAAACACAAGCTTTGCTCAATCAAAACCTGAGCAACAATTAAGTGATCTGATTTATCCATTACCAGTCTTTACCGATGAACATCGATTGGAAAATACTGAACAACTGAGATTAACCGATAATGCGCAACCGGCCATAGGCGCAGTGAGTATCGGAACCTACCAAATCCTCAATTATTTTGGCATTAAGCCAAATTTAACTGCTGGTCATAGTTTTGGCGAGTTGACCGCTCTTTGTGCCGCAGGTTGTATAGATAGCAAAGGACTTTTCGAACTGGCAATAAAACGCGGTGAGTTAATGCAGGCCAATAAGGAAGACGATAATGGTTCTATGTTAGCGGTATCTGTATCCGCCGCAGTACTACACGAAATTCTGGAAGCTGAACAACTTGATCTTATTATTGCCAATCATAATGCACCAAAACAGGTTGTTTTATCCGGGGCCTCTGATCAAATAGATCGCGCTGTAAAGGTTCTGGGGAAACGAGGTATCGGTGCCAAAAAATTACCCGTCTCCGCAGCATTTCATAGCAGTTTCGTTGCAGACGCTGAAAAACCATTTAATAACTTTCTTGATACCATCAAATTTAAGGCCGGCAAAATACCAGTCTTTTCAAATTCCACATCAGAAGTTTATCCGGAAAATATTGTAAATGCCCGCGCTTTACTCGCTTCACAGCTTGCCCGACCAGTCGAATTTGTAACAGAGATTGAAAATATGTATATCGATGGTGCGGTCACCTTCATTGAAGTTGGTCCAGGAAAGGTACTCACGGGACTGGTATCCGCAATTCTTGGTGAAAGAGAATTTACTGCCATTGCAGTTGACGCTTCACGTGGTAGAAAAAGCGGACAGTTTGATCTTGCTTGTGCCCTCGCTCAAATTGCTGCTACTGGTCATAAATTTTCAATAAAACACTGGGATAAAGGATATATCGAACGATATAAACAAATTCCGGAAAATAAACCTGGAATGACTATTAAATTATCCGGGGCAAATTATGTTAAACCCAGGCCTAAACATGAACCGATCAGGAACTCACAACAAGTTAATTCTATAACAAGCACATCAATATCTGATGATACAACGACAAAATCGTTATCCGAAATGTCGAATCAGAAAAATTTATATAAAGAACCAATTGCTGATTCGAATGACCTATTGAAGTCAGCCCAACAAGCCATTTTTACACTACAAAAAATGGAGCAACAAACAACAGAATTACATCGCCAATATCTTGAAGGTCAGGAAATTGCACAAAAAAATATTCAAAAACTAATCGAGCAAAACATGCAAATGTTAACTGGAGATTTTGTGCCAGCATCGATTTCTAATTTTGCACCATTAGAGAGACCAACCCAGAACATTTCGT
>CAUZRI010000059.1:0-8662 GCA_963582285.1 Gammaproteobacteria bacterium
AATGATGACTTCTAATAATCAAGCTGCAATTCAAAACTATAAAATAATAAGTACTGTAATTCGTTATTTTGGCTATACAACCTTTTTCAGTGCTTGTGGGATTTCTGTTTACCTGGAAACCAGCGCCAACATTTATCTGATTTCAGTCTTTTTCGTGGTGATTTTATGGTCTTATCTGACGATATTAATAACCAAATTAATCTCTTCTGACTCACATATAATGCAGAATTTGGTCCTCTCGAAAAACATAAATGTTCTACGCAAATCTACACCACACCCCTGGGAACGTGGATATTTATACTTTTATCCATTTGTTAAATTTGAAAGCATACCATTTATAGTTCTTGTTGCATCTGCATTCAATACATCGGCGTTAATTTTTTGGTGTAGTACTGCAGCACTAATCTTGTCAATCATTGTAATTTTAAGATTGTTAGGCCATCAGACCACGGAGGAGGCCCGCACGTTAAGACATAGTGTAGTTACGTTTATATTCTATCTCTTTGGTGCAGCAATATTACTATATCTGGTATTACGATTACCCATTGGTGAAATAATGGAAGCCATTAACACGGTAGGGACTGAAGTAACATGGCTAATATTATTTCCCGCTGTTTGGGCAATCCCCAATGCCATAACCCTAATGGTCTTATTAGACTACAGAATTTCATTCCTAAATGCGCTTTATACTCAAGTTAGTGGAGATGGGTTTAATGGTATAACACCATTACTGGGCATGGGAGGAGAACCTTACAAAGCCAAACACTTGTCCCGTTATGTCTCCCTTGAAGACTCAAGCAGGGCAATAGTACAAAGCCGTCTTATCCATGCATTGTCAGGTGTGTTTTTTACAGCAGTAATACTATCTATCTGCCTAGTTATAATTGATTTTTCCAACTTGCCTGAATTAAAAATTGCGATAATTGTATTTACCATAGTTATGGTAGTGACAACTGTCTTGATTCTGTGGCTAACCAAGTCTAAAGCCCCTACGCATTTTACCGGTTTTATTCTATCAAAGTTTAAATTGATTGAAGAATTCAGACACGACCCGCTTAGTTGGTCAACGTTATTGGTGGCAACATCATATAGACTGGTAGGTCGCTTAGGGAGGTTTCTGGAGTTATATATAATTTTCCTTGTGCTTGAAATTGTCCCAAGTTTTGCAGACCTTGTTCTTGTACAAGGCATGATAATGGCCAGCCTCAACCTTTTTTTCTTTGTTCCTCAAGGACTGGGAGTCAACGAAGCGGGGATCGTTTCTGCGTTTAATATTATTGGTTATGCCGCTGCAACTGCTGTTGTGTTTGGTCTGATCAGGAGAGCGCGCATGATTGTGTATTCACTTTCCGGACTGATTGTTTATGCAGTTGGTACTTTATTGTATGCAAGAAAACCAAAGCCGAAATAAAAAATATTATCCCAAACTATTACATAATTTCACTGAATGTATTGCAGATAAAATTAATCTGCTCTTCCGTATGTGCCGCACTAACACTTATACGAATCAAAGGTTTATTTTTTGGTGATGCGGGAGGGAAGATCAAGTTTACATAGATTCCTTTTTCAATTAAAGATGACCATATTCTCAACGCCTCTTCTGTGGTATCGAGCTGCGCCGCAATAACCGGGCCAGGTTCAGGACCCAAGTCTAAATCTAATCCCAACAGGTGCGAATAAAGTTTATTTGCATGTTCCCAAAGTTGCTCACGTAATGCATTACCATTTTTTAATAAAACCAGCGCCGCACGAGCAGATGCTATATTTGAAGGTGATGGTGAGGCAGTAAATATATAAGGGCGGCTTAAATAACGTATAACATCGAGCTGCTGATGATTGCTAACACAGTAACCTCCTATACTACCCAGACTCTTGCTAAAGGTACCGGTTATAAAATCAACAGCATTGCCTACTCCTGCAACTTCTACTAAACCCTGACCTGTATCACCAAGCACGCCGAGAGAATGTGCCTCATCAATCAATAGATAACTGCCATATTTTTGCTTACATTTTGTAATCTCACCTAACGGCGCTGTATCGCCTAACATACTATAGATGCCTTCAACCACAATTAACGTAGATTGAGCCCGATCACCGAGTCTATTTAATCTTTTATCCAAATCAGCCACATCGTTATGGCGAAATCTAATCACCTCTGCGCCACTAAGCTTGCATCCATCATATATGCTTGCATGACAATGAGCATCAATGAGCAAAACATCACCGCTACCGACCAGTCCTGAAATGGTACCTAAATTTGCCTGATAACCAGTTGAAAAAACGATACCAGTCGCACAATCATAAAATTCTGCTAACTCACGTTCCAGTGCACGATGACCATCATAGTTGCCGTTCGCCATTCTTGAGCCCGTTGTACCGGTACCTTCATCGTCTATAGCCTTATGCGCCGCAGCGATACATTCTGGGGCGAATGTAAGCCCGAGATAATTATTGGTACCAGCTAACAATACTCTACGCCCATCAATAGACGCCTCCGTTGATGAGTATAATTTCTCAATTTTTGTACCAAAAATATCAGGTTTAATTGAAAGAAGAGGTTCGCTCTCCTCAAGAAAAGTTGAAAACTTATCAAAAAGCGACATTATTTTTCTGACTCAAGCTTGTAAATAACTTCTACTAAATCATTTACAGTCTGAACATCTGCCATCAGGTTTAAAGGCACTGAGACATCAAAATCATCTTCAATTTCCATAAGTAAATCTAGCACCTTTACTGAATCGAGCGCAAATTGCTCAGCAATATTAGTCTCTGCAGTAATTTCCACATCAGCTTCTGCTGATTGTTTAAGCTGTTCGCTTACTTTTAATAAAATATCTTCTTTACTATGCATAATTATCTCTATTCATTGTTTCATTAATAGGTTTAAACGCTTTTACCAAGCCCTTTATCCAACTGAATTTTCGGATGCCACGCTGTATCTTCAATCAAAGAATGATTGTCGCAGACCCAGTCGTGGTGCATCAATTCTCTCACCTTTCCTGGTGTTAACATTGGTAGATAATTGAATATCCGTGAAATCGCCAGATTTATATGTGATAGACACTGAATTAATAATGCTGGCACAGAAACAATAAATACTGGATGTCCCCAGACTTCACTTGATATTGTTTTCAATGAATAACGATCATAGCCTCCACGGGTACCATCATCAAGCTCATATATTTTTTGATAGGTTACATCAGTATTTATCCAATCGATTGTTGCCTGGACTAAATCATCAACATATATCAATCCGAATTTAGAATCTGGCCTACCTGACATCGGCAATAATCTAATTTTGGTTAAATGTAGTAATGGTGATAACTCTCTATCCCCTGGGCCATAAACTGCAGTAGGACGAAAAATTGACCACTTCAACTCTTTTGCTAACGATATCAGTATCTGCTCTCCCTGATATTTGCTACGTGCATACCAAGATAGTTCGGGCTCACGAGCAGCCAATGAGGAAATTAATAGAAATCGTGGTTGTTTATTCTGCAACAGAGTTGTCTTAATTAGATTTTCTGTGCCTTTTACATTGGTCTGGATAAATTGTTTTAGATAATTTCCTCTAACTTGACCTGCACAATGAACAATTACATCGACACCATCAACCAGTTCATTTAATGCTATCTTATTCTCCAGATCCCCAATTACCCATTGCAGGTTAACCATATCTTGCTGGGGCGTTCTTGTTAACGCACGAACCTGCCAGTTATTACCTAATAGGGCTTGTACTATGCGTTGACCGATGAAACCTGTCGCGCCAGTAACTGCGACAACTCCAGGCATGAATCAGTGATGAGAATCGGCTTGATATGATTGAGGGTTTGCAAAACCTGTTCTTTCTAGAAATCCTTTGCATGCTGCTGCACGAGATAATTTACCTGATGAGGTTCTAGGAAGTGTGTGAGGAGGGACAAGTTCAACCAGGCAATGAATTCCAAAGGCATTATATACCAGGCGTTGCACTCTACTAATTAAGGACTGCCTCTCTTCTACCAAAGACAGACGATTTTCAATGACTAAAACCACGGTGGATATTCCATTATTATCAACTGCGGAAAATGCCGATGTTTCTCGTGTTCTTATTTCTTGCTGCTGCTCAGCGATCTCTTCAATATCCTGAGCCCGTATATTTCTGCCATTAATTATTATAATATCTTTGTGGCGACCAGTAAGATAAAGGTTGCCCTGGGATAAAAAGCCTAGATCGCCAGTATCCATCCGATTATCTGGCTTCATTACCCGTTTAGTAGCCTCGGGATCATTCACATATCCAGACATTAAGCTTGGACCCTGTAACAATACTCGTCCTACTCTCATATCAGGAAGCGAGTTCCCCTCCTTATCTACTACAATTACGATATGCCCTGGCAAGGCCTTTCCACAGTTTACAAATTCACTATGTTTTTTATTTTCCGTATCAATACATGCCGCTATACCTTGGTCTGCAAGTAATTCTGTGTCAACTTTTAATGCCTCCAGACCGCTGCCAACTTCTGCAAAAGTTACTGCAATACACGCCTCAGCAAGTCCGTAGCAAGGCAGGAATGCGTTGGGATTAAATCCAACCGAAGCAAATTTGTTTGCAAAATTTTTCAGAACAGTCGGGCTAATCATTTCAGCGCCAACACCCGCGGCACGCCAGCTACTCAAATCCAGTCCTTCGAGATCCGCTGACCGCACTCGCAATGTACATAGTTCAAGTCCAAATGGTGGAGTAAATGCAATTGTGCATTTATTCCGACTGATAAGCCTTAACCATTGAATTGGGCGAACAGCAAAATCACGGGTTCGTAGAAAATCTACTGACATCTGTGAAACCATTGGCGCTAAAACTAAGCCTATTAATCCCATGTCGTGATAGAAAGGCAACCATGATGCACAGCGGTCTTCGGGGCCTAATGTTAATGCGTCTCTAACGATTCCCTGAAGGTTACTCATTACCGCTTTTTCAGTAATTATAACGCCCTGTGGGGCGCGAGTACTACCAGAGGTAAATTGCAAATACGCTACTTCATCCTGCAGGTTTTTTTGAAATTCTTTATCTGATGCTTGTATACCCTCTAAAAGTTCTGGGGTACCGACCCATTTAATAGATTTCAGATCTGCTGATGCCTCTTCGAGAAAATCGATGTACTCTTTATTTGCTAAGGCAATGGACGCCTTGCTTACTGACATCATGCCTCGCAATTGCTTGACATAAATATCATGACTTCCAAGATTTACAGGAACAGGCATCGCAAAAGGAACGACACCCGCATAACGACAAGCAAAGAATAGCGTTATAAATTCAGGCGTAGTATCGGCTATGATGGCAACATGCTCACCACGTTCAAGACCAAGTCCTATTAATCGCTTTGCAGTCGTCCAGGCATTTTCTTGCAAATCTTTATACGTGAGTACAGATTTCAGGTTTCCCCTGGCGTCATAAAAATTATATCCAGTTAACCCAGTAGCTGCATAATCCAAGGCGTCAACCAGCGTCTCAAAATCAGCCAACCTTTTAGGTTGTGAGTTTAGAGTGACTGTAGATTTTAATTCAACCTGTATATCACCTGTATGCTGATCGTCATTCGATTGCGCTTCAGGCGTCTTTATTTTGCTTATTTTAGAGAACAGAGTTCATACTCCCCATACAAAAGTGTCCTATCCCGCTGATAATATAAAAGAATTTTACGTAGTATGCTAGCATTAATTGGCTAATATTTTAAGCCCATTATTAAGACCTATAGGTCCATCATTACGCTGAGATTACTAAAGACGCGAAGTTTAAAGTATTCAGTGGACAAGATGCCAGCATTATTATCAATCTGGTCTATTGCAGGCAGATATATTTATACATGTTAAGGGCAGTAGTTCAGCCTGATGCGCTTATGATTATGTCATTTCAGACAAATTTTATTGGTATAACAATACTGTAATTCATTGTTTTTTAGGCAATAATTGCAAAACATATGATATCCTTCTGTTGCTAAACAAACTTGGAAAAATCGTGACTACCTCTATTTATAATTCACCGTCTGATAATTTAACTGTTGTCCCTGTAAGCTCAAGACGGGAACTAAAAGCATTCATTCAGGTACCTTGGCACATATATTCTGACGATCCGCAATGGATCCCACCCTTACTCCTGGAACGCCGATTACACTTTTCTTCATTTAACCCATATTTTAAACAAGCTAAATGGCAGGCGTGGATAGCTTTTCGTGGCAATCATCCTGTAGGTAGAATTTCAGCACAAATTGACCAGAAACACCGTAACCTGCACGGCAAACAATCTGGACAATTCGGATTAATCGAAAGTGTTAATGACCCCGAGGTATTTGCTGCACTATTTAATGCCTGCGAGATCTGGTTAAAGGGACAAAATTCAATAAATATTTCTGGCCCTTTTAATTTTTCAATAAACCAGGAATGTGGAGTTCTAGTCAGCGGGTTTGAAACACCTCCAGTTATTTTAATGCCGCACGCCCGAGAATGGTATGGGCCAATGATTGAAGAGAATGGATACGTTCCTGCAATGGATCTGCTTGCATACTGGATCAATCTTGATTTTAAAGCATCACGCGTAATGAGTTCAATTGTAAATCGTTATAAAAAACGGATTCACCTTAGATGCCTGCGTCGCAAAAAATTTAAAGAAGAATTAGAAATACTTCGAAACATTTTTAACGATGCCTGGTCAACAAATTGGGGCTATCTCCCTTTTAGCAAAGAGGAGTTTGCTGAACTAGGCAATAGCTTGCGTTTTTTTATCCCTGATAATTTTATTCAAATAGCTGAACTAAATGGAGAGGCCGTTGCATTTATTGTTGTGTTGCCAAATATAAACGAGGTTCTGCGGGCACTAGACGGGAAGTTATTTCCATTAGGGTGGCTAAAGTTATTAAAGGCGGTTAAGAATAAAGATATACGCACAGGACGCGTGCCGCTTATGGGTGTTCGTAAAAAATATCAGAATAGTCCTATAGGCATGGCATTATCGTTTATGGTATGTAGTGCGGCCAGAGATCACGCTGCTAAAAATGGAATAGAGGGAGTAGAAATGTCATGGATACTAGAAAACAACAAAGGAATGCGCAACATACTTGATAATGTAGGAAGCCCTGAATATAAACGATATCGAATCTATGAAAAAAAAATATAAACAAATGTCGCGCCCTGTCTTGCAACAAAATTAACTAATTATTTTAGTGAACATACTTAACTTTTATATAACCAGGGAAGTAATAAAACCATTTCTGGTAATTAGTTTTATCCTTATTGGGTTATTTACCAGTTTCAATACGGCGCGCTATCTTGCCGAAAACGTTACTGAAACACTTGGCCTGATATTGATATCAAAACTAATTTTTTTTAAAACAATAATTGCCATGGAAGTATTGCTGCCAATCGCATTTTATGCAGCTGTCATAGTAGCTTTGGGGCGCCTACACAGAGATCAAGAAATTATCGTTCTTAAGTCTGCAGGCATTAGTGAAAACTTTATCGTAAGAACAATTTTTCTTATTAGCCTGCTAATTGGGATATTAGTTGGATCATTATCTATTTATGGTCGTCCATGGGCTTATGAACAAATTTATCAACTTGATGATAGCGCCACAACTGAGCTGGACATAGAAAGATATCAAGCAAGGCGCTTTTATGGGAATAATGATAGCGGCAGCATTATATATATTAGTGATAAACAAGACGGCGGAGACAGATTAAACGGCGTGTTTCACTATGTAAGAAAAGATAACACCAGCGACATTATATTGGCAAAGGAAGGATATCAGGAGCCAACGGGAGAATATCAGCCCCCTCAATTACACTTACTGGATGGTTATATGTATCGAATGAACCACTCTTCCACAAGAGATTCAATCATTAAATTTTCCAGATTTGTCTATATGCCTAGTCCAGAAATAGCACGTGACTACCAGCGAAAAGCCGCATCAACTTTCGAACTGGGATTCTCGGATGACAGCAGAGATACCGCCGAGTTTCAATGGCGAATATCCAGGGCTTTATCAGCGATCTTACTTTCAATGATTGCAATCCCGTTGAGCAGATCATCTCCCAGACAAGGGAAAAGTGAAAAAATCATTGCCGCGGCAGTAATATTTGCTATCTATTATAACCTGAGCGGGCTCGCACAAACCTGGGTTGAACAAGGTATTGTCGGCAGTATGCCTGGTATTTGGTGGTTACATATACTTATGTTAATCATTGTAGTCACCATATTTTCTCCAAGATTTCAAAAATACTTTCAATCTGCATGAAGATTCTCGATCAATATTTAATTAAACAGATATTGATGGGGATATTTGTTTCTACTCTGGTGTTGTTACCGCTATTTAGTTTTCTCGATCTGGTAGAACAGCTTGACGATGTTGGCACCGGATTTTATAAAACTAGCGATGCTTTTCTATATGTAATACTGACCATGCCCAGACGATTTATTCAGCTCGCACCATTTATAGCACTCATGGGAAACGTTACTGCTCTAGGAAGACTTGCAGTTAATCACGAACTTATTTCCCTAAGGTCTGCTGGATATTCACCAATTAATATTAGCACCGCGTCTCTTAAGGTTGGCTTAATATTATTAGTAATAATCACAATTTTTGAATTTTTTGTAGCCCCGACATTACAACAAAATGCCATTGCTCAT
>CAUZRI010000060.1:0-8650 GCA_963582285.1 Gammaproteobacteria bacterium
CTGAAGCCAGGGAGCTGGATACAGCACCTTCGATACGCTGCTTAATTTCAGCAAGGAAGTCAATAAAGTAATTTACCGTACTGCCTGTACCAACACCGACAATACTGTCATCCTCAATATACTGTATTGCTGCTTCAGCAGCGGCCTTCTTTTTATCATCTAGCGTCATGTCTGATCCTTTGAACGGCGTTTATTAATTCTATAAAATTTTGCCTGCGATTGACAGGATAAACCCTACGGGTAAGGGTTGAGGAGTAAAGACCGATATTTTACGTTATTTCTTGAATATTAATTGAATAGGATGAAGGACTTACAGGATAGAAAAATTTTATTTCAATTATTAATATATATTTATATATTCAAGATAGGAAAAATAATATATTTAAATGATCTTGTTAATCCTGTCTATTGTCTAGCTTACTTTACCTCGTTCACTCCATGCCAATTATATATTCCCACTCTTTTTGCGCGACAGGCATTATCGATAGCCGACTTCCTTTTTGTAATAATTTCATGTCCTTCAGTGGTTTGTGACCGCGTAACTCAGCTAATGTAATTATCCGCTTAAATTGACGTTTATATTTAACGTCGACAAGAAACCATCGTGGATTTTCTTTATTACTCCCGGGATCATAATGCTTGTTGGTATGGTCAAATGCAGTGTGATCTGGCCTTGCCTTGCTGGATAGTTTCATAATCCCGGCTATCCCAGGGGCCTCACAATTAGAATGATAAAAGAATGCTAAATCACCGGGATTCATGTCATCCCGTATAAAGTTTCTTGCCTGGTAATTTCGAATTCCGTCCCAGGGTTCTGTTCGATTTGGTCTGTTCTTCAAATCTCCAATACCGAATTCCTCAGGTTCAGATTTCATTAACCAGTATTTCATGTTTACAGGGACTCGGGGTTCGTGGTTCGGGAGAGGTATTATCGAATGATAACTGGAATATTGAAACAAAAATTTAAGAAATTATTTTTGGTTAAAAGAAGTAATGTTCTATTTTTTTATCAATTGCTTATTTTTACGAGCTCGAGCAACACGTTTCTGAAAAAGAAGAGGGTATCAACCATGCTATCGTTGCAGACCTTGAACTTGAACCGATGGTTCAAGTGGGGGCAGCGAGTGATATATCAGGCTTCCCCAAAAGGGCATGCGCACAATACCACGGTCAGTCCCCGGAGTGATATAATTAGGCTCAAGTCATATTAGTCTAGTTACGAATAGTACAGAAGATACCCAAGCTTAATATTTCTTTGTCACACATTACTGGAAGAATATATAATCGGCTCTGGCTACTGGTGCATTTCCATTTGCTTACCGCTGGTTAAAGCTTCGTCCAGTTTATTTCTTAAACGTTGGATTGTCTTGTCTATAGAAGTAGTATAGTTGTCATTCTGACGTTTGTATGCAAGAAGTTCATGAGCGATGTTAAGCGCGGTCATAACAGCAATTCTTTCTGCCCCAATAACCTTGCCACTTTCTTTTACATCTTTCATTTTCAGGTTCAGAAAGGTTACCGCGGCATGTAACTGCTCACGCTCATCTTCAGCACAGGATATTAGATATTCCTTATCCAGTATGTAGACTGAGGCAGGTTTGTCGTCAGTCATGAACGGGTTTCCATGGCCCGTAAGCGGGATATCATGGATTCAATCCGGGTTCTTGCCTGCTCAGTTTTCTCAATCAATATTGATCGTTCACTAACTAGGTTGTCCTGTTGAGAACGTAAAGTCGTATTTTCTGACTTCAGACTATCAATAGTGCGTATTAATTCATCTACCCGGGTCTCAAGGGCAGAAAGATCCATGTTCTCTTCGTTATTATCGTTCATAATAAAACAATCTTATACCTGAGTAATTATGTCAAGGCTTGTTAGCTAGCCATATGTCCAATATAGGGCTGTCATCGAATACGGTCAATACACTTTGTTAAAAATTCCATTAAAGACTTGAATATGTATGATGTTGCCCTGCTAAATACTACCTTAATGAATAGTGATTATAATAAAATGCTGGATTACGGCGAATTAAATAAATTATTGACTATGTTAGGGGCAGATGCCGATGCGTCCGACTGTCACGGCTTTTTATGCGGTCATATTTGTGTCAATGAATCTCCAATGAGTAAAATATGGGAAGAGTATCTGGATATTCATTCAAATGATGAAAAGCTAACAACAGAATTTCTTGAAGAAATCGAAGCAATGGTGAGTGAAATTATAAGATTGATAGAATCGCCGGAATATGATTTTTCCCTGTTATTGCCCGATGACAATACTTCAATTTCTGATCGTGTCTCGGCCCTTAGCGAATGGTGTCATGGATTTTTAAATGGTTTTGCCCAGAGGCAAGATGCTGATCAAGCCCTGGAGGATGAAGACGTCAGGGAGCTCATAGAGAACTTTACCAGGATATGTCAATTAGAAGTCACTGAACATCCAGATGAAAGTGATGAAAAGGCATTGTTTGAATTGGTTGAATATGTCCGCATGGGGGCAATTTTTATTAACTTACAGTGTCATCCAACTTTGCCAGGTCGTTCACTGTCAGGAGCATTTCATTGATGGATAAGCGAGAATTTTCCCGCAGACGAAAAAGGCTCATGGATTTGATGGGGGATGAAACTGTTGCAATCATTCCTACTGCTCCAGTCTATATCAGGAACCGAGATGTAGAATTTCCATTTCGGCCGGATAGTGATTTTTATTACCTTACTGGCTATCCTGAGCCAGAGGCTGTTGCGGTCCTAATTCCGGACCGACATCATGGAGAGTTCGTCCTGTTTTGCAGGGAGAGAGATGAAAAAATGGAAACCTGGAATGGCCGTCGGGCAGGGTTGGAAGGGGCTTGTGAAATATATGGTGCAAATGATGCATTTCCAATTGAGGATATGGACGACATACTTCCGGGTATGCTCGAAGATCGAGAGCGTATGTATTACACCATGGGTAATGATGCGACATTTGATCAACGAGTTCTCGGATGGGTAAATCAAGTAAAGAAACAGGTACGTACTGGCGTAAACGCGCCGGACGAATTCATATCGCTCAACCATTTGCTGCATGAAATGCGATTGTTTAAAAGTCGCCCGGAGATTGCTGCGATGAGAAAAGCAGCAAAAATTTCATGTGTCGCACATAAGCGAGCGATGCAAGTTTGTCGCCCTGGGATGATGGAATATCAAATTGAAGCAACACTATTACACGAATTTATGCATAGCGGTTCAAGATCATCCGCCTATCCATCAATTGTTGGCTCTGGTGAGAATGGTTGTATTTTGCACTACACAGAAAATACAGGTGAATTGCAAGATGGTGACCTTCTATTGATCGATGCTGGGGCTGAGTATGATAGTTATGCCAGTGACATCACCAGGACATTTCCTGTTAATGGGCATTTTACAATGGAACAAAGACAGTTATACGAATTGGTATTGACAGCAAACGAGGAGGCAATTAAGCAGGTTAAACCAGGCAATCACTGGAATGATCCGCATATTACAGCCGTAAATGTAATTACAGAAGGGCTGTTGTCATTGGGAATTCTTAAGGGAAAATTAAAGACACAAATTAAACAAGAGTCATATAAAAAATATTTTATGCATCGAACTGGCCATTGGTTAGGTATGGACGTTCATGATGTAGGAGATTACAAGCTTGACGGGGAATGGCGTGTGCTTGAACCTGGTATGGTGACAACAATCGAACCTGGCTTATATTTTCAACCCCATGATGGGTTACATGAAAAATGGTGGAACATTGGGATCCGTGTTGAGGATGATGTTTTGGTAACAAAGACAGGAAACGAAGTATTTAGCAATGGTGTACCAAAAACTGTAGACGATATTGAGTCTCTGATGGCAATTGCCGGATAAGTATAAAGACTAGACAGAATTAACAAGATATACAGGATGTTTAAAAATAATTATTCATAGTATATTTACATAATCATAAATACGGAATGGGAAAAACTTCTAATAGATAATGATTGTATATAATTGCTATCAAATTTTAGAATTAAGGAACTTCTGATAAAGTCTCAATATTCTTTGATTCGTCATTCTAGCGCAGGCCAGAATCCAGTTAAAACAATCGCTTGCTTGATGCTGATTTAACTCGATAATATTGCTTTATCCCGACCGGTGTTATTGATTAATCTTTATCCTGTTTAATCCAATATATATAAGAAATGCAAAAAGAATATGACATCGCAATTGTTGGGGGCGGCCTGGTCGGAGCAAGTCTTGCTTGCAGTCTTGCACAGAGTAATTTTCGTGTAGCAGTGTTGGAGCAATATTCATTGAGTGCAGGCCAACAGCCCAGTTACGATGAGCGAGGACTTGCATTGTCACTAGCTTCTTGTCGTATTCTGCAAGCTATCCATGTATGGCCTTCTCTGGCGAATAAGGCTATACCTATTCGTCATATTCATATTAGCGACCGCGGTAAATTTGGATCGGTACGTTTACATGCTGCGGATCTGCAGATAAATGCAATGGGGTATGTGGTGAAAGCCAGAGAGATTGGTGAGGTCATTCTGGAAAAAATATCGAATATAGAAAATATTGATTACCTGTGTCCTCAAAAAATATCAGATATAGAAATGTCTGATAATCAGGTCGATATAAAACTTGAAGACACTAAAAAGTCAGACTCAATTAGTTGTAAATTATTGGTTGCAGCAGATGGAACTAACTCATGTATTAGAGAAAATTTATCAATCCCAACAGAATACAAGGACTATGGGCAAGTTGCCATTGTATGTAATATTAGTATGGACAGGGATCACAATAATACCGCGTATGAACGATTTACCAGTTCGGGTCCGCTTGCCTTGTTGCCGATGTCACAATCTAGGTACGTTTCTATACTTTGTGTTCAACGAGACAATCTATCTGAATATATGTCAATGGATGAAGATGACTATACTAAAGTCTTACAAGATATATCAGGTAAACGGGCAGGTAAAATTATAAAACTAGGAAATAAACAGTCATACGAACTGAAATTAATTCGTGCCAAACATCAATATAAAGAGAGAGTGCTGTTGCTGGGGAACGCAGCGCATACCGTCCATCCGAATGGAGCGCAAGGCTTTAATCTTGGACTTAGGGATGTTGCTGCATTAGCAGAACTAATACTAACGCTACCGCCTGAATGTCAGGATCCTGGCAATACCCAATTACTAATAGACTATGTCAATCTTAGAAAACATGATCAGGATAAGGTGATAGATTTTACAGATGCGCTTGCAAGTCTCTTTTATACGGAAGATTATTTTAGCGTGATAGTCAGGAAATTTGGTATGAGTGTATTAGATATGCTCCCTGTGCTTAAGAATTATTTTGTTAAGCAGGCTATGGGGCTGCATGGAAAGCAACCTGGGTTAGTGAGAGGATTGAGGTTGGACCAACTGTGATTCAAAGTAACTCTGAAGTTGTGATTGCGGGTGCCGGCATTTCCGGACTTACCCTGGCGCATTTGCTGTCAACCAATGGAATAAAATGTCTGGTTTTGGCTAAAGACCTGCCAGGTGGTGTCACATCGACAGCATCATATGACCCTAGGACAATATCAATAACCCCAGCAAGTGTTAGTGTTCTGTCATCTATAAATGTCTGGCAGCAGTTAGCAGAGGAAAAAATTGGTCGATACAATAGAATTCATGTTTGGGATGAAAATTCAAGTGGAGAGATTAAATTTGATTGCGAAGAAATTTGTGAACCCGTCCTTGGATATATAGTCGAGCAGTCATTGCTGGAAGAAGCGTTGAATCAGGCGATTTTGTACAATCCAAATATCACCTTAGTTAAAGAAGATAAAGTTAGTGGATTTACAAACCATGAAAATAATATTCTTGTTGAGACGCAAGCTGGCGCGGCAATTAATGCTAATATACTTGTTGCAGCGGATGGTAATAACTCCAGAGTGCGTTCATTGGCCGGGTTAGATTTCCCAAAACATGACTATAAACAGAAAGCGATAGCATGCATTGTAAAAACCTCTTTAGCACATGAGAATGTTGCCAGACAACGGTTTC
Source organism: Gammaproteobacteria bacterium (assembly GCA_963582285.1). Taxonomy (GTDB): domain Bacteria; phylum Pseudomonadota; class Gammaproteobacteria; order Eutrophobiales; family Eutrophobiaceae; genus Eutrophobius. The sequence continues at coordinate 6,041 of CAUZRI010000060.1, forward strand.
TAAGCAACGGACCAATTGCATTTCTTCCTATGACGGACCCACATTGCTGTGGAATTGTCTGGTCTGCTGAAGCGGAGCATGCCGCAGAATTATTGGAGATGAATGATGAGGAATTTAAACAGCAACTTCAAGTTGCTTTCGAATCTCGATTAGGTGAAGTTTTAACTATTCAGCCACGCCTATGTTTCGACCTGTTTCGGGCAAATGCAAAAAATTATTTTAACGGAAGATGTGTTCTTGTAGGTGATGCTGCCCATAATGTGCACCCACTTGCCGGTCAAGGAGCAAACATGGGTATACTTGATATTACAACATTAGCAGAGCTGATATTCACCGCAAAAAAAAACAATCGTAATATTGGTTCACGAACAGTATTGCGTAGATATGAGCGATGGCGTAAATGTGAAAATAGTCAGATGATATGGGCAATGGAAGGAGTCAAATATCTTTTTGAACAAAATAATAATGTTATCAATAATTTAAGGAATACAGGATTGAATGTAATCAACTCCATGCCGTTAATTAAGGGTCAGATTATGCAATATGCAATGGGTTTGACCGGGGATGTGCCATCACTTGTTCGTGCATTCAAATCACAAGGATAAATTTGATGTCAGAAGAAAAAACAATTACATCATCGAATTTTATCAGAAAAATAATTGAGGAAGACCTGTCACAAAACAAGAATGGCGGAAAAATTCATACCAGATTCCCACCCGAACCAAATGGTTGTCTGCATATCGGCCATGCGAAAGCCATCTGCATAGATTTTGGCCTCGCTAAAGAATTTAACGGGCAATGTAATTTACGTTTTGATGATACGAATCCAGAAAAGGAAAACACAGGATTTGTGGAATCCATCAAGACAGATGTTAAATGGTTAGGATTTGATTGGGAGGACAGAATATATTATGCCTCCGATTATTTTGATGAGTTATATGCCTATGCCAGGGAACTCATTAAACAAGATAAGGCCTTTATTGACGAGCTCAGTGGAGAGCAGATCCAGGAATACCGCGGTAGCCTCACCGAACCCGGTAAGAATAGCCCGTGGCGTAATAGGGAAATAAGCGAAAGTCTGGACATCTTTGAACGAATGAAGTTGGGCGAATTTGATGAGGGTAAATACGTGCTCAGGGCAAAGATAGACATGGCATCGCCGAATATTAATATGCGTGACCCCGTCCTCTACAGAATTCGTAAGGCACATCACCATCGTACTGGTGACGCGTGGAATATTTATCCAATGTATGATTATACCCATTGCTTATCAGATGCAATTGAACACATCACCCATTCGTTGTGCACTCTGGAATTTGAAGATCACAGACCTTTGTATGATTGGGTTATCGATAATCTGGATACTCCATCCCGTCCATATCAATATGAATTTGCAAGACTAAATCTGGATTACACAGTACTCAGTAAACGAAAGCTTATAGAACTTGTAGAAGAAGATTTTGTTTCGGGTTGGGACGACCCAAGGATGCCAACCATATCAGGACTACGTCGGCGTGGTTATACCTCAGCATCTATTCGCAAGCTTTGTGAGGTGATCGGGGTAACTAAGAACAATACTCAGATTGATCCGGTGGTATTGGATACCGCGCTCAGAGATGAGTTGGGGGATTCAACCATGCGTGCTATGGCAGTATTAGATCCTCTGCGTGTAGTTATTGAGAACTATCCTGATAGCGTGGAGGAAGTAGATGCTTTGAATCATCCGCAAAAACCGGAATTGGGCACACGCAAGATACCGTTTGGAAAGGTCATATATATCGAGCGTGATGATTTTATGGAGGACGCACCAAAAAAATTCTTCAGACTTTCACCTGGTCGTGAAGTGAGATTGAAATATGCATATTTCATTACGTGTACGGATGTTATAAAAAATAATGTTGGTGAGATTATCGAAATCAGGTGTAGTTACGACCCGCAAACCAGAGGCGGTAATGCATTAGATGGCAGAAAGGTAAAAGGTACTCTGCATTGGGTGCCTGAAGATGGGGCTATCAAGGCTGAAGTCCGCTTGTATGATCGATTATTTACCGTTCCAGTTCCCGAAAAGGAAGACAACTGGAAAAATACTCTCAATGATAATTCGTTAGTAACAATGACTGACTGTTTGCTTGAACCCTCTTTAGCAGAGGCTGGTCCTGGAGATCGATTTCAGTTTGAAAGATTAGGATATTTCTGTGCTGATCTTGCTGACCATTCAGCAAGCTTGGCAGTGTTTAACAGGATAGTAACCCTTAGAGATACATGGTCGAAAATCAGAAAGCAGGCATAGGTCGGCAAAAAATATTTGTTAGTAGTAGGGCAGGTTAAATATCTCTCCCATAAAAAATCTCATACATTTCCTGGCTTACGCTTTTCTCAATTAGTTGACGTTCTTTCGGGGCCAGGTCTTCGGCCTTGATATTAAAGAGATAGTTATTTAGATCAAATTCCTTTAATAACATCTTTGTATGGAAGATATTTTCCTGATAGATATTTACATCAATCATTTGGTATCGATCCTGAGTTTCCTGATCTATGTAGTTTTGAATGGAATTTATTTCATGATCAATATAAAGTTTATTTCCATCTACATCACGAGTAAATCCACGT
>CAUZRI010000061.1:0-8622 GCA_963582285.1 Gammaproteobacteria bacterium
TCATAATGAGACTCCTGTTATTAAGGTTAACTTATCAGAAGTCTCTCTTATTAATTAGCTCAATTCTGTCTCATATGCTTTGACGGGATACATGTCTACGATTCAGCTACGTGATGGATCAGACAAAAAAGTAGTAAGTTGTTGAATTAAATGGCGCGCCTGGCAGGACTCGAACCTGCAACCCTCGGGTTCGAAGCCCGATACTCTATCCAGTTGAGCTACAGGCGCTCGGATTGTTGGGGTGGCTATAATAACAGATGCGCTCTGATCCGTGTATTTATTGTTATAATTTTTCCCATAAAGTTGATGACATATAAGATATTTTCTACAGTATTATTATATGTTTCGTCTTATTGCTAACTTGATATAAACTTTCAGCTGATTAAACTGTATTAATGATTTCATCACATTCATTGGATACTGGCTTGCGCCAGTATGACGGCTGAAAATAAAGAAATAGCGAAGGACATGGGCTATAAATCCTGTACTCCTCTTCACCAAATATGAACCTGAAGTATAGAAATTGACTAAAACTTTTCAGTGCATGCTCAATATCTAAATGACGATTTAATAATGGGGAAAGTAATGAACAGAAATATTCGTTTTTCGATTGTCACATTTTCAACCATGCTGGTTGCGATAAATCTCTATGCTCAGGCGCTGAGCATGGCGGATTACAAACGTCTTGCTACGGAAAGCAATAAGATCCACGCACCCTGGGATCCTGCTGATATCGATAAATTACGCAAGAAGGTAGGTCTCATCGGTCCAGGGCCGCAGACCCCGTACCCTACACCACGTTTCCCTGATTATCTGAAGAAACCGAACTCGGAAGAAGAAATGATGCCGCAGTCACTTGAAGCTGTGGCACAAAAAGGCGGACGTACGCCTTTGGGTCTGGCAGATCCTGGTGACGTCGTCCTTATTGTGGTGCCGTATGATGCTGAGCCACTAATCCAGCAGGCCATGATTAAGGCATTTGCCACGCGCAAGGTGGAAGCGCGGATTATTTATGAAAATGAACTGGTAGGTGTTACCAAGGAAGACATGCAGACACTTACCGACGCCAAGAACCTGTTCAAGGCCGGTGATGGTCAACAAGAGTCCGCCTATTTTTTTGAGTTTCTCGGTGCATGGCCGGATTTCAATGTCTACAAGGATTGGGTCAAGGAAAATGATCCGGTCTATTACCATGCTGCCTGGCCGGAAGTGGATTATCCAAATGAAAAATTGAAACAGCTTGCTCAACGTTACGAGCGATCTGTTTCCGATGCTGTTGTTGCCTACCTTGATGAACACCCGGAGGTTAATAAAGTGTTCTTTCGTACCGGTGGCCGTACCAACACACGATCCACCTTGAAACATCAAGGTAAAAAATTTATTGGTAACTACACTTACATGAATCACTATGATCTGATGAGCAAGGTCCCCAATGTGCCCGCCGATGTATGGCGTATGCTCGAAGGCAAGATCATCGACCCACTGGGTTTCGTGGATCGCTATGAAATATCTGATCCGGAAGGTACCGTGTTATGGGGTAAGGTTAGCGCCAATGATGCGAAGACCTGGGCGGAGGGCTCCTATCAGCAAGGACATTTATATATGCTGCCGAGCCAATCCAGCGGTCGTTATCCTTACTCCCGAATCAATTACCCGGCTATTGGTAATGACTGGATAGAACCGGTACAGACAAATACCCATGGCATTGTAGCCTCTACTAACAGCCATGCCACCAATCATGCCCGCATTGAAATCCATCTGAAGGAGGGCTATATCGACAAGGTGGTGGGCGGTGGGTTGTATGGTGATGGCATGCGTGTCTCTCTAAAATATCCGAACATCAATGATGCACTGTGGCCCTATCAGAAGAAGCCGGGATTCTGGTGGTTATACGAGGCAGGCACTGGTACCAATCCGAAATACTTTAAACACCCGGCTGAAATTCTCACCGGACAGAACCTGTCGGAACGAAATGCTGGAGGAGTAATCCATTGGTCCTTCGGTACCGAGATCCAGAACGGTCCGGAACCGGGTAATACCATGATGTCCCCGGTATCGTTGAAATTTGCCGATGATAACCAATTACCAGTAGGGCATGGTATGCATCACCATACCCTGCTACCCACCTTTCAAGTAAGGCTGCGGGACACTGGCAACTGGGTGACCCTGATCGAGCATGGCATTATCCAGACCTATTACGATCCTGAGGTGCGCGCCCTGGCATCACGCTACGGTAATCCCGATGAACTATTGCGTCGTGACTGGGTACCAGAGCTGCCCGGTATTACCATGCCCGGCAATTACGACGAGGACTATGCCGCTGACCCAGGGACCTTTTGGGTTAAGTGGGCAAATAGTATTCAAGATGGAACAAATGAATATTTAGGGAAGTGAGAATGGACAGGTTTAACAAACCTGTCGGGGAATACACGGTAGGTAGATGACCGTACCTAAAAGGGCGTCATGCTGGACTTGATCCAGCATCCAATCACTAAATGACCGCCAATGGGCGGACTCAATTAATTAGATTCTGGCATTCGCCAGAATGACGCTTTTAGTGGTAACAATTACCCCATTACCTCACAACCAGAATATGAAGTATTTCAGATTTTGTACATAGCAGGTTATTATAAGTTCAGACATATTGAGATAACTATCAGAGCAATATTGACGTATTGCTTTTCTGTGATTTGGGGGATTTGTTCTGGGTAATATAAGTATCTATCTGGCGAGGATTTTAGGTAAACGATCCTTTGCTGTTTTTGCTCTGGTGACGTTTCTGATCGTAGCCATACTGGCCTCGGTCAATATCGCCTCGCGCTTTGCCTTAAAACAATATATTGAAGATCAGTTAAGTCGTATTAACTGGGATATATCTGCCTATCAAACTGGTGATGTAGCGGCCATACCTGACATAACCAGCGCGTTGGAAAGTACCGATGGTATAAGCGCTCATAATAACCTGCTGTTCCTGCGTAACTCCATGACCACTGAGGATATTGCCTATATAGATGGTCAACCTATTCGTATGCCATGGTTGTCATTATTAACAACCACTGACATTTCTATATTGCCTTTGAATATCCGTCCACAGGAAGGCAAGGCAGTGCTGGTACTGGTGGGGACCAAGTCGCAAATGGGGAATGCCTATGCGGAATTGCAGAACCGCAAACGTTTTGAACTAAAAATAGAGAATCAGCATGCCAGTGATGAAGACCATCACGCTGGTGAGGAAGGAACTGATGAACACACAGGTGTGAGCGTCGATGTGTTTGATCTTGATCTGGAACGTACCATACGCATTGAGCGTAAGGATCTGAACCGATGGTTCCTGGAACAAACCAGCTCACCTTCTTTAATTCCTGAGATCGGCACCATCTTGGTTATTCCGTATGATGAAGATATTATTAATTCATTTGATGAACTGGCCAGGGGTATCGTCACCCAGCATGATGATGGTGATATCCATGAAGAGGCAGGCAATTACTTTCCTGACATTATTCATCTATTAAAGGTTGATACAGAACGTCTGATATCTGGTTGGGATATTAATGGCTCTCTGGAAAAATTAATCGAGCTGCAAACCCTACTGGATTCTAATACCTTTGCTATTGGTCCCCGTGTATTTATCGATAATTCCACCAAGGTATTACTGGAACGTATGAATGATACGGCACAGAAGGTGGGTCTCATTAGCCTGCTCATAGCCCTACCCTTGATCTGGGTGGGTTGGATTTTGATGGGGAATCTTTCCGGAATGTTATTATTAAATGAACGCCGTAAATTTGGCTTGATGCGTCTTCGAGGCGTCTCCGGAAAAGTCATGGGGCGTGCGTTACAGCTTTCCATTGGTTCTGGTGCCTTGCTCGGCGGCATTCTTGGCGCCGTTATAGGTACCCTGCTCCCTATTTGGATCTATGAAGGCGGGTTACTGCCATTTAAAACAATCCTGATTGTTCAACAACCGTATATCTTGCTTACCTTTATTGTAATAGGTGTTGGCGTGGCACTTGCAGTTAGCAGGAAGCTTGTTAAATATGCCTCCACTATATCGCCGTTAGAGGCATCCGGTCGTGTAGTGAATTCCGAATCTGAACAGGGCAACGTGTCATTCGGTATTACAGGGTTTATTGCTTTAGTTCTAGGCAGTTACAAGATTATCAGCTGGATCATTAGTTACTCAATCTCTGCAGATTTGGAATCTAAATGGCTTATTAGCTTTGATCAGGTACTGGATTTTGCCGGCTTCCCATTATTTGTTTATGGCCTTGTCACTTTTCTGGTTTCCAGAAAAACATTGATGAACAAGGTATTGAATATGATTGTTGCCGTGATCGGGGGTTCTCTACGGCACCTTACAGTTAAGCATATCTCCACTCGACCACAGCGGATTGCCGGGTTCCTATTGATCGTAGCGATGATGACTACCATAGGACTTTATCCGACAGTGATGACGGCGGTATTTGATAACAAAATTGAACGCGGAACCCAAGTACAGGTAGGATCTGACATTCAATTGACATTGAATGCCTCGGATATCGTCAGCAATGAACTACTGGCCAGCGGCGGTGTAGCAGAACAATACCGTGCATTACAGGAAAAAATCCCGCAACTGATCGAGACAATGAAAAACGTAGAGGGTGTCAGAAATGTCACCTGGACATTATTTGAAGGGGTTTCCGACGGGGTGTATATGCCGGGTTATGGCTTTAATGGTCTTCCTCTCTATTTTATGCCTGATAAAGACGCCTATATGGATGCTGTTTACTCAGAGGAATCACTTGCACAAGAAGGTGGATTTACTGATCTGATGAGCAGACTACCAGAGGGTCAGGTAGTGATGTCGCCCGCGGTGGCAAGCTTTATTAACAAGGCCCCAAGGGAGACAACCTCACTCGGTAGAAATATTAATGGCGCCGATATGATCAAGTCAGAAGTAGCGGGTGCGCTATGGTATTTACCGGGTAGTCCCCTGGTCTCTGTGACCGATCGTGAATCCTTTGATACAGCCCGAGTCGATTATGTAAATTATTTATTTTCAAATAATGCCTACCTTGCAGTGGATCCAAATATTCCTGCCATTGGCAATCTGGACGTTTTGATCTCTGGTGTCCAATTTGCCATTGATCTAGTACCTGGCAGTACCCCCGACATAGTCCGAGACAATCTTCTTCGTAGTCTGCCAATAGAACCTTCAAGCATCCGCACCTATGATGAGGAGATTGGCAAAATAGGTAGTGACATGTATATCTTTCTCGCAAGGCAGAATGTTCAGATCTACCTGATAGGCGGTCTTTTGTTGGCGATTATCGGGATCTTGTCCGTTGCTTTTACCAATTTTTTGGAAGACAGGCGTACCTTGGGTCTGTTGCGCATTCGCGGTGCTGGACCCATGCACATGCTACGTTTCTTTGGTTCAGGAATTTTTGCTCCATCGTATATTGGACTATTACTGGGGATCATTGTTTCTCTGATAGTTGGATTCGGTATTACCAATCTTGTGTGGCAATTACGAGAGGTCAAAAATATCCTGCTATATCTTACGACTCGCATAGCAGTATCAGAGCTGACGGTAATTATCGGAGTAATACTGTTTGGCATAATTACCATTGTTGGAGTGGTCTTTAGTCAGTGGGCGTTTCGCAAATCAGTTCGTGAAGGATTGAATGAAGGCTAGATAACATTTCAAACATATTTCAGTAAAACAGGAATAATCATAATGAGTGGATCGGAAGTCATGATAGAAGTAAACAATGTTATCAAGCAATACAATACCGCTGCCGGGGAAGTTTCGGCATTGAAACAGATCTCCTGGGAGATAGGCCGTGGTGAGGCCATCGCAATAATGGGACCCAGTGGATGTGGTAAGACAACATTACTCAATCTGATAGGTTCTATGGACCATGCAACGGAAGGTAGTATTGTTGTAGATGGGCAGGACGTTACGAATATGACTGAAAGACAGGCAGAACTCTATCGATTGAAAAAAGTCGGGTTTATTTTTCAGTTCTTTAATCTGATCCCTTCTCTGTCTGCCATTGAAAATCTTGAACTACCAATGATACTTGCGAATGTAAATAAGGAAGTGCGAGTTGAAAAGGCACAAAAACTTTTGGACATGGTAGGCTTAGGGGAAAAGGGCCATAAGCGACCTGAAGAATTAAGCGGTGGTGAACAGCAACGGGTAGCGATTTGTCTTGCGCTGGTAAATGATCCTGACTTAATTCTGGCTGATGAACCCACAGGTAATCTGGATGTTGCGAACATGGAGGTCATAACTAATTTGTTAATCTCCCTGGCAAAGGATCAGGGGAAAACCGTGATCGTTGCCACACATGATCAGAAAATGGCGGATACCTTTCCTCATACCTACAAGATGCGGGACGGTAAATTTGAATCCCAGGTGATAACTGAATAAGCTGTATAAATCTCAGAATGTGTGGATCAGAGATATGTGTTTAACCATCCTTTCTCTCTTAATTTAGAGGTCTGAACTATGTTTAATAATCCTATTGCAAGAATCCCTCTCACTTTTCTAGCTTTATTTTTGCTGTTGAACACCGCTTATGGTGATAATCATCTTTCTCCAGAACAACAGGCAATGACAGCAAATGAACGGAACCTGGTGTATGCACCCTGGAACCCGGCGGACATGGGTCAATTAAGAAAGCAGATTGGATTGATAGGTCCTGGCACCAATACCCCTTTTCCCGAAGCCCGGTTCCCCGGCTACCTGAAAAACCCACAAAATATCGAAGAGCTCTTGCCCCAGGCGCGATATGCGGTGTCACAAAAAGGTGGTCGCGCACCACTGGGCCTGGTGGATCCGGGAGACATAGTCCTGATCCCCCTGCCTATTCATGCGGATCCAATGGTACAAGAGGCTGTCAAACAAGCCTTTGCCGAGCGACGAGTAGAGGTGCGGTTTATTTACGAATATGAGCTGGCGGGTGTTTCCCGAAAGGATCTGGAAACCATTGAAGAAATAGAGAATGTGTTTAAAGCCGGTGACGGACAGCAGGAACTGAATTACCTGCGTTCCACCGGGGCCTTCGCCAATTGGGACCATGCAGTTGAGTGGACACGGGAAAAGGATCGGGATCTGGCGGATGCCACCTGGCCAGAATTTAACTATCCCAGCGAACAATTGGCGGAGTTGTCAAAGAATTATCCAAAGCTGGTTGACGCTGCTGTAGTGAAATATCTGGATGACCATCCTGAGGTCAACAAGATATTCTGGCGTACTGGCGGCAGGCCTTTTGCAATGCATGCCTTAAAACATCAAGCCAGAAAAATGATTGGCAATTATACCTATCTGAATAATTTCGACATCATGAGCAAGGTCCCAGCCTATCCGTCCGATGTCTGGCGCATGATAGAAGGTAAAATGATTGAACCCATGTCCTACACAGAGCGGGTTGAAGTGACCGATCCGGAAGGTAGCGCATTTTATTACGAGCTGACACCCGATGAAGCCAGTACCTGGAGCCAGGGTTCCTATCTGCAGGGGCATATCTTCATGATCCCATCACAGTCATCGGGGATCTATCCGTTTTCATTCATTGAGTATCCAGTCCAGGGTGACCGCTGGCTACCGCCGATACAAATGATTACCGCCAACGGTATTGTGGCTTCCAGCAATAGCCATGCCTCCAATCATCCGCGTATGGAAATTCATATCAAGAACGGTTACGTGCAGGACATCAAGGGTGGAGGCATGTATGGTGACGGTTTCCGCCTGTGGTTGAGCTATCCAGGGATTAACGATACTACATGGCCATTTCAGGAGCGACCCGGATTCTGGTGGCTATTTGAGGCCGGCACTGGGACCAATCCCAAGTACTTCAAACACCCGGGAGAAATGCTAATTGGCAGTAATCTTTCGGAGCGTAATGCAGGGGGCGTGATCCATTGGTCATTTGGCGCAGAGGTTAAAAACGGGCCGGAACCCGACAAGGAAAAATCCGCCCGTTCGCCCAGTGCACTGGATTTTGGCAAGGATCAACAGCTACCGATTGGCCATGCCATGCATAACCATACACTCATGCCAACTTATCAGATCCGTCTTCGCGATAGCGGTAACTGGCAGACCCTGATCGAACATGGCCAGATCATGGCCAGCCGTGACCCAGAAGTTCGCGCCATCGCGTCTCGTTATGGTGATCCGGATGATATTCTGCGTCGGGATTGGATACCTGAAATACCGGGTATTACCGCACCTGGAAATTATGATAAGGACTATTCATCTGATCCTGGGACGCACTGGATTCGATGGGCCAATAGTATTTTTGATGGAACGAATGAATATTTGGGGAATTAACTTTGTTGAGGTATGAGGGAATCGGGATTCTAAGCAAAGTATTAGTCCGTCATTCCCGCGCAGGCGGGAATCCATATATTTGTGAACAGGATTTACATGTAAAAAAGCTAGTAAATTCTATCGAATCAGTAAGGCACCCGAATGGATAAATTTTTTCTACTGGATTCCCGCCTGCGCGGGAATGACGATAAGTAGGTTATCTCAATTATCCAATCTTCACTGAGACAAATAAATTACGCTATAAAACTATTATCTTGTAAATCTTGTTAATCCTGTCGATTTCATTTTGTAGCTACTCCTCC
>CAUZRI010000062.1:0-8430 GCA_963582285.1 Gammaproteobacteria bacterium
AACGGGCGTAAAATATGACGCTATTGACCAAAAACCTGTCGATGTGCTTTTTGCCCTACTTGTACCCGAACAATCTACAGAAGAGCACCTACAAGTTTTATCTAAACTTGCTACTATATTCAATGAAGATTCTCTAATAGACCGGCTGAGAGAATGTGATTCGGCCGAAGATATATTTCAGATATTGGTGTGTCAATAGTTCAAGTTTAGAGCGGTTTGCATTTGAAAAAAGACATGCTTGTAATAACGAAACATGCCTTTTGGGAATTAATTTTATTACTGGCAGCAAATACCTCTTGCCGCAACACAATATCATATAGTTTGCAAAATCGTTCACCGTAAACGGAGATACAGCAACAAACTCTACGAGCTATAATATGAATTACAATTAAATATCGAACATAGGGTTTAATAATGTGAATGAAATGGATAACAAGAGAATTATTTTTGTCAGCGGCTTGTCCGGGGCGGGAAAATCTATTGTTTTACATACCTTGGAAGATTTAGATTTTTATTGTATCGATAATTTTCCTATCGGATTATTGCAAAATTTTTCACAGCAGTTAACGCATTACCCTGACTGGATAGCTATCGGTATAAATGCAAGATCTCAGGAATCATTAATTGCAAGCATCAGTAATTTTATTGATGAATTCAGAAAATCAAAAATTAATACTGAATTAATTTATCTTGAGGCGGACAACGACACGCTAATTAAAAGATATAGTGAAACCAGAAGAAAGCATCCTTTTAGTGATGAAAACTTACCTTTAAATGACGCAATAAATAATGAACACAATTTATTAATCTCATTGGCAGAAAAAGCAGACTTCAAAATAGATACAAGTCACACCACAATACATGATTTACGCAAACTAATTGGCCAAAGAGTTGTTGGAAGAAACTATAATTCACTTTCAATACAGCTTGAATCTTTTGGTTATAAATTTGGCAACCCACGTGATGCTGATTTTCAGTTTGATGTCCGCTGCCTCCCAAATCCATATTGGGAAAAAAATCTTAGAATTTTTTCTGGAAAAGATCAAAAAGTAATAGAATTTTTAGAACAGCAACCGTTGGTAACATTAATGTCCAACCAATTAGTTGGCTTTCTTTCTGAGTGGTTAAAACATTTTGAAGCAGAGAATCGTAGTTATCTCACAATTGCCATTGGATGCACAGGAGGACGACACAGATCCGTTTACCTTGTAGACAAACTTGGTGAATCCATAAGATCCACGGGAAGGCAGGCAATCATTAAACATAGAGACTTATAGATAGACCTGGTACGTGAAAAATATAAAAATTCAAATAACCAATAAACTTGGGCTGCACGCTCGTGCAGCCGCTAAACTTGTCCAGTCAGCGTCTACATACAATTGCGATGTAATTGTGCGCCATAAGGGAAAGGAAGTGAGCGGAAAAAGTATTATGGGAATTATGATGTTAGCTGCATCTAAAGGCAATTCAATAGAAGTTATCACTTCTGGCGCGGATGAAGACGCTGCACTAAATGCAATAGAGTCACTTGTAGTGAATCGATTTGGGGAAAATGAATAATCAATATTTATACATAATATATGGCGCGTCTCCTCTGCCAATGAGACAATATAATTATTAATTCAATATTATATTTAATATGTATTTTTTTTGTTTCGGCTAACAGCTCATAATTCTGGGTATAGTTAAAATTTGAATTAAATTCACCAGTAAATGAGTTGACTGATAAACTTGCTGAAATAATGGTAACGATTATTTGATGCAAGATCTTGAATCACAGGAAAAGTTGTTAAAAGCTCTTGAAGCAGAGCTGCCTGAAGATATTCGGCGCCATTTTGACCAGCTACACCCATCTGAAATAGCTGACCTACTTGAAAGCCTTCCAAAAAAGGACAGAAATACTGTCTGGGATCAAGTAGCGTTCGAAATAAAGGGCGATGTACTTTCACATGCCCAGGATTCAGTCAGGGCAGGATTGCTCGAGTTAATGCTTCCTAACGAGGTTGCTCAAGCAACCATGCACCTGGATGCAGATGATCTCGCAGACATACTCAATGAATTGCCAGAGGCTATAGCTGACAATGTTTTGCTGTCCATGGATGTACAAAATCGGCAGCGTCTGGCGTCAGTTTTGTCTTATCCGGACGATACTGCTGGCGGACTGATGAATCCTGATATAGTTTCAGTTCGTGCAGATGTACCACTAGGCGTAGTTTCTCGATATCTAAGACAACGAGGTAAATTGCCGGAACAAACTGTTAATCTGATGGTCGTTGACAGAGAAAATACATATCTTGGTGTGTTGCCTTTGTCATATGTACTTACAAATAATCCGGAAGCAAGCGTAGGAGAATTTCTAATTTCAGAGATTAACTTTCCGGCTGACACTCCTTCCAGGGAAGTTGCCAAGGCATTTGAACAACGGGATCTTTTTTCTGCAGCGGTTGTTGACAATAAGGGAAAATTACTTGGAAGCATAACAGTGGACGATGTGCTCGACGTAATACAGGAACAGGCCGAGCAGACTGTACGCAGCATGGCAGGCCTGGTTGACCACGACATGTTTGCACCTCTACTATCCAGCGCTAAATACCGAGGTATTTGGCTTGGCATTAATCTGATTGCAGCATTTCTAGCTTCCTTAGTAGTAGGAAGATTTGCAGAAACCATTCAAGAACTTGTAGCGTTAGCAGTTTTAATGCCTGTAGTTGCGAGCATGGGAGGTGTTGCAGGAAGTCAGACACTAAATATTACTATACGTGGGTTAGCTACAGGACAAATAACGCGCGCTAATTCCCGAATTTTAATCAATAAAGAACTGGGGGTAGGGATACTTAATGGCGCTACATGGGCATGCGTTGTTGCATTTATATCTATTCTTTGGTTTAAAAATTATGCTTTGGGAGCAATAATTGGGCTGGCCATGATTGTTAATCTGATTGTAGCCGCTTTTGCCGGGGTAGTAATTCCTCTTGCGTTAAAAAAAGTTGGCGTCGATCCTGCAATCGCTGGGGGCGTTTTATTAATAACTGTTACAGATGTAATAGGGTTCGCGACCTTTCTAGGGCTAGCAGCAATATATTTACGCGGATAATTCTTGAACTTTATCTTACCAACTAAACAGGATCCATTGTGCAGCAGAGGAATTGCTGCCCAGCTTATTGGATCTAGACTCTAGTTTGCCGTCACCATCTTGGTCAGTTAGATAGTAAACTGGTCCCACAGAGGGTGTAACTTTCACCATATACAGAGCGCCATTTACACGATACTCTTCCACGACCGAATCGTCCTTCTGTATTATTGTCACTTCTGGCTCTATGGGTTCACCACTTTGTATAGAATCAGGAATATCTGGAGGAGGAAGAGCTTCTACGAACTCGCCATTATCCTGAGCCGCAACCAAACCCGTTAAACAAAACATAATCAATATAGATTTGAATTTATTCATGCAATAATTGTAAGCAGTTTTTCCCTTATAGTCTTGTAACTTAATAATAGACCAAATTATCCTTCAAAACAGAATCTGTCCCATATTATTTACAGTTATTACGGATGCTCCTTCATTATTGCTTTTTTTATCAACCATTTTTTCCAACCAGGAAGTGTCAATATTCTGATATAGCTACAGTTATAGTAATTTTCTCTCAATTACCATTATAGTGAAATGAAACTACAATTTAGTTGAGATGTTCTTCAGATCCAATTGAAAATAAAGACGCCATTATATTAGACAAACTGATACCAGGATTCAGGGAAAAAGAGGACTGCAGGCTTAAAACTTTATAAATCGACCTCAATAAATTAAAAATTATACGTTAAGATTTGCTGGATACGTAAGCGCTGAATGCTGTAATGTTAGTAACAACAATTTAATCACTGAAAATATTTCATCAAGTTTCGAGCATTATATTTCCATGTCTAAAAAATTACTTGTTCTGGTTGACGGATCCTATTATCTCTTTAGGGCTTATCACGCTATGCCAGATTTTACGAATTCTTCGGGAGAACCCACTGGAGCTATATTTGGCGTAATCAATATGATTCATAAATTACTTGATGATTACAGTCCTGATTTTTTTGCGGTTGTTTTCGATGCCAAGGGTAAAAACTTTCGCAATGACCTTTATCCCGACTACAAAGCAAACCGCCCTCCCATGCCAGATGACCTTTCCTGTCAAATTGCACCTTTACACGAAATCATTAAAGCAGAAGGATTCCCTTTATTAATAATTGACAATGTAGAGGCAGATGACGTAATCGCAAGCTTGGCACAATCTGCTGACAAATCAGGAATATCGACCATTATTTCAACAGGCGACAAGGATCTTGCGCAGATAGTAAACACCAAGATACATCTTATTAACACCATGACCAATACGCTGCTAGATCCAGCAGGAGTAGTAGAAAAATATGGCGTTATTCCGGAAAGAATAGTTGATTACTTAACGCTGGTAGGAGATAGCGCTGATAATGTACCGGGTGTCCCAAAAGTTGGGCCAAAAACTGCAGTAAAGTGGATAAACGAATATGGTTCCCTGGACGAAATAATAAAACAGGCTGACGAAATAGGCGGGAAAGTCGGAGAAAATTTACGCGCCTCTCTTGAACAATTAACCCTAAGCCGTGAACTGGTAACGCTACACTGTAATTTAAATCTTGGTGTAGAAATTCCAGACTTATTCAAAAAAGAACCTGACCTTTATGTCCTGGCCGAGTCATTCAAACGCTGGGGCTTTAAAAGCTGGTTGGCCCAATTACCTATCAATAATACGAGTGACGTCGGGATTACTAATGATGACAAAAAACCGGCCAACTATGAAACTATACTTACTGAGGAGGGTTTAGATAAATGGCAGCACTTACTGGAGCGTGCTGAGCTCATCGCATTTGATACAGAAACAACCAGCCTTGCATACATGAGAGCACAAATTGTAGGAATTTCATTTGCCGTCGAGCCAGGTAATGCCGTTTACATACCTGTAGCCCATGATTATCCCGGCGCACCGCCACAACTTTCATTAGATACAGTTTTGCGTAAACTCGAATCAGTTTTGTCCTCTTCACAGATAAAAAAGCTTGGACACAATTTAAAATATGATAAGAGCGTTCTTGCCAATCACGGCATAGAACTAAACGGCATCACACATGACTCAATGCTTGAATCATATGTATTAAACAGCATGTCAGGAAGACACAACATGGATGCCCTGGCATTACGATACCTTGACCATGAAACGATTCATTACGAAGACGTAGCAGGCAAAGGCGCAAAACAAATACTGTTTAATCAAGTTCCACTAGAAGCAGCTGGTCCGTACGCTGCTGAAGACGCAGACATCACCTTACGTCTTCATAATCACATTTGGCCATTGCTCTCGGCAGAAGACGGGCTGAAGGAGGTTTATGAAAAACTAGAAATCCCCTTGATTAACGTTTTGTCGCGTATTGAACGTTCAGGCGTGTTAATTGACGCGGACATGCTTAAAAAACAAAGCGCTGAATTGTCTGCCCGAATGATAAAAATTGAAAATGATGCCCAGCATCTGGCTGGGGAAGACTTTAATATTTCATCGCCGAAACAAATACAAAATATCCTCTATGAAAAACTTGGCCTTCCAATATTATCGAAAACTCCCAAAGGACAGCCATCTACCGCAGAATCTGTATTACAGGAGCTTTCGCAGGAACATGAATTGCCCCGGCTGATTCTGGAATACAGAACTATGAGCAAGCTCAAATCAACGTATACCGATAAATTACCAGAACAAATCAATGAACAAACCGGACGGATCCACACATCTTATCACCAGGCCGTAGCGTCTACAGGACGATTGTCATCAGCGGACCCAAACCTGCAGAATATCCCTATAAAATCAGAAGAAGGGAGGAAGATTCGGCAAGCTTTTATTGCGCCCCCGGGGCATTTGATAGTCGCTGCGGACTATTCACAAATTGAATTAAGAATTATGGCCCACCTCTCTGGCGACAAGACATTAACTGAGGCTTTTTCTATCAACGAAGATATTCATAAAAAAACTGCTGCCGAAATCTTTTCAGTTGTACCAGAGCAAGTCACATCCGACCAACGTCGCGCTGCAAAGGCTATTAATTTTGGATTAATATACGGCATGTCTCCATTTGGGCTGTCCAAGCAATTGAGTATAGACATAAGCACAGCTAAAGATTATGTGGATAAATACTTTGAAAAATATCCTGCGGTAAAACTTTATATGGACAATATACGTGAACAGGCTAAATCTGACGGATATGTGGAAACTGTCTTCAAAAGGCGACTGTACCTCCCGGAAATAAATTCTCGCAATGCAGCACGACGGCAATATGCAGAAAGAACTGCTATAAACGCACCAATGCAAGGATCCGCGGCTGACTTAATCAAGCGAGCAATGATTGATATTGATGAACAACTAGCTGGTAAAGCTGCGTCTATTAAAATGATTATGCAGGTACATGATGAACTGGTATTTGAAGTCGCTGAAGAATCAGTCAACCATTATGTTGAATTAATTAGAGAAATTATGTCCTCTGCGCCTGAAATTAGCGTTCCAGTCGTTGTAGATATAGGAATTGGTAAAAATTGGGATCAGGCCCATTGATAAATAATTCAAAAGATTCGGGAATATATTTCTGGATTTGTATTAGTGTGCTAAAATTTATCAAACAGTTAATGAAATTAAATAACTCTTTTCCGCATATTAGAAAAAGACTGAAACTCTTCATACTCGGCAGATCATTCACGTGTTGTTAATCCCCGCAATCGACATAAAGGACGGCAAATGCGTACGTTTACGCCAGGGTCGAATGGAAGACGTAACCGTTTACAGCGACAACCCGGTAGAAATTGCGCAACGCTGGGTATCTGAAGGAGCAAAGAGACTTCATATTGTGGATTTAGATGGGGCTGTTCAGGGCAAACCTGTCAACGCAGGCATCATACACAATATATCAGAGGCTCACCCTGACATCGATATTCAAGTTGGCGGAGGAATTCGAGATGAAGATGCCATACAAACTTATCTGGATGCTGGTGTAAATTACGTCATTATAGGTACCCGAGCAGTGACAACGCCACATTTTGTGTCAAATGTGTGTATTGAGTTTCCAGGACACATAATAGTCGGCCTGGATGCAAAGGAAGGAAAGCTCGCCACTGAGGGCTGGTCCAAACTTTCTAATCATGATGTGATAGATATTGCTCAAAGATTTGAGGAAGACGGCGTTGTCTCAATAATTTTTACGGATATCGGACGAGATGGAATGATGACCAATGTAAATATTGATGCAACGCTGGAGCTTTGCCGACAGATCACAATACCTGTTATTGCTTCTGGTGGCATCAGCTGCATGGACGACATTTCGGCTTTGTGCAAAGTCGCGGACGAAGGCATAGAAGGAGCTATAACCGGACGAGCAATTTACGAAGGCACTATCAACCATGCGGATGCACAAAAATTTATAAATGAGAATTGCGAAGATTAACAGGCAAAACATATGACGCTTGCGAAACGAGTGATTCCTTGCCTGGATGTAGATGCTGGCAGAGTTGTAAAAGGTGTTAAATTTGTTGATATTAAAGACGCTGGCGACCCTGTAGAAATTGCAAGAAGATATGATCAACAGGGCGCTGATGAATTAACGTTTCTTGATATTACCGCCAGCAGCGATAATCGCGAAACAATGATCAAGGTTGTAGAGGACGTTGCAAGCCAGGTATTTATACCCTTGACTGTTGGCGGCGGCATTAGAACACTTGACGATATACGACGTATGTTAAACGCTGGCGCAGACAAAGTCAGCATAAACACAGCCGCAATACTAAACCCCGATCTGATTAAAACCGCCTCTACAAAATTTGGCACCCAATGTATAGTTGTTGCAATCGACGCCAAACAAACATCAAATGGAAAATCGGGCTGGGAGGTTTATACCCATGGTGGACGCCAAGATACTGGGTTGGATGTAATAGAATGGGCAAAACTAGTCGAGACTCTTGGTGCAGGCGAGATACTGCTTACCAGCATGGACAGAGATGGAACTCGTAAAGGATTTGATTTAGCACTAACCAGAGCTGTCAGCAAGGCTGTATTTATTCCTGTGATCGCCTCTGGTGGTGTAGGTTGTCTAGAACATCTGGTCGATGGAATACTAACAGGAAAGGCAGATGCTGTGCTTGCGGCTAGCATATTTCATTTTGGCGAACATACTGTGCTTGAAGCAAAACATATGATGTCAAAACATAATATTCCTGTGAGGTTATAATTATGACGACCGAACTGAATAATTGGCTGGACGAAATTAACTGGAATGAAAACGGCCTGATACCTGCCATTGCTCAAGATTTCAGTACTGGCAAAGTCCTTACTCTTGCATGGATGAATAGAGAATCTTTACAAATGACTGCAGAACAAGGCA